>JANMHY010000961.1:0-4922 GCA_031375525.1 Burkholderiales bacterium | reverse complement strand
TCGGCGGCTTGACGCTGCGCTTCGCCGGGAAAGAAGTCGATCGTGCAGAGCTGGTCGAGCAGCTTGCGCAGGCGGCGCGCGCCGCGCAGCGCGTCGGCGGCGCTCGATGCTTCGGCGGGCGCAGAGCGGACTTGTGCCACCAGCGCCGCGAACTCGGCCGAGCGGTCGAACAGCGGCTCGACGGCTTCATCGCCGTCGGCGGCCGTCAGCACATGGGCCGTGCCTTCGTTGGCGCAGACATCGACGGCGATCTCGCGCAACTGGTGGCGATGGCGTGCTTCGTCCGGCAGCGCATACACGCCGTCGCGCAGCACGGCGGCGCCACACGCCTTGAGCGCGCGCCAGGCCCGCATGCGGGCGGTGGTGTTGCCGGTGGGCAGCGACAGGATCAGCAGGCACCAAGACATTTGTAGAGTATGCAACAGATATAGTTGAATAAGAAACAAAAGTTCGTGACCGTCGCCAGATCTGCCGTGGCCCCTGGCGGTGCTACAAACGCCCGATGAAACGACGTGATGTGTTGGCGATCGGCGTCAGCGCGGCGGCGCCGCAGCTCGGGCAGGCGAACGAGCCGCTGCTCACGCGCGTCATTCCTTCGAGCGGCGAGCGCATTCCCGCCGTCGGCCTGGGCACCTGGCTGACCTTTCATGTGGCGCTCGGCAACGCGCCAGCGGTGGCGCAGCGGCGCGAGGTGCTGAACCGCTTCTTTGCCGGCGGCGGACGTGTGGTCGATTCATCGCCGATGTACGCGCAAGCCGAAGGCGTGCTCGGCGAGGTGCTGGCGCAGCCCGAGCCGCGGCTGTTTTCGGCGACGAAGGTGTGGACGCCGCTCGGCGCTTACGGCCCGACGCAGATGCGGCGCTCGCTCGCGCTGTGGAAGCTGCCGCGCGTGGACCTGATGCAGATCCACAACCTGCTGTCGTGGCAAGCGCATTTGCCGACGCTGCGCGAATGGAAGGCGCAAGGCCTGGCACGGCACATCGGCATCACCACCTCGCACGGCCGCGACCACGAGCTGGTGCAGCGCATCCTGGAGTCCGAGCGCGGCATCGACGTCCTGCAGATCACCTACAGCCCGGCCGATCGAAGCGCCGAGTCGCTGCTCGAACTCGCGGCGCGCAAGGGCGTGGCGGTGATCATCAACCGGCCGTTCGACGGTGGCGACTTGCTGTCGCGCTTGGCGCGCGTGCCGTTGCCGGCGGTGGCTGCCGAACTCGGCTGCGCGCACTGGGCGACGCTGGTGTTGAAGTGGGAGCTGGCGTATCCGGCCGTGACCGTGGCGATTCCTGCGACGACGAACCCCGAGCATGTCGAGCAAAACCTCGCCGCGCTGCGCGCGCCACTGCCCGATGCCCCTCAGCGTGAGGCAATCTGGCGCGCGATGGCCTCGGCCGCGCGCTGACTCCAGCACTCAGGTGCTGATGGCTGTCGTGAACGTCAGGCGGTTGCCGAACGGGTCTGCAATCGTCATGTCGCGCGTGCCCCAGGGCATCGATGCGATGTTCGGACGCGCAAACCGATACGCCTTGGCCGCCAGCTCGGCATGCAGCGCGTCAAGGTCGCCGACTTCGATGCGCGCGGACGCGCCCGGGCTGGCGTCGCCATGGTGCTCCGAAAGGTGCAAGGCGCAGGCGTCGCGCGCCACCCCCATGTACAACGGCATCCCCGGCTCGAAGCGGTGTTCGAAGACGACGGAGAAGCCCAGGTAGCCGAGATAGAACTCGCGCGCCTTGGTCTCGTCGAAGATGCGCAGGATCGGCGTTGTCTTGTGCAGACTCACGGTTCGGCCGCCTTCACTGAAACGCCACCTCGGCAAAGCTCCTCAGCTTGCGGCTGTGCAGCGAGGCCATGCCGTCCTCGCGCAGCAGCTCGATGGCGCGCATGCCGATGCGCAGGTGCTGATCGACACGCTCGCGGTAGAACGCGTTGGCCATGCCGGGCAGCTTGATCTCGCCGTGCAGCGGTTTGTCGCTGACGCAGAGCAAGGTGCCGTAGGGCACGCGGAACCGGAAGCCGTTGGCGGCGATGGTGGCGCTCTCCATATCGAGGGCGACCGCGCGGCTCTGGCTGAAGCGGCGCTCGGGGCCTGGGTGCGGCAGCAGCTCCCAATTGCGGTTGTCTGTGGTGGCGACGGTGCCTGTGCGCAGCACGCGCTTCAACTCGTAGCCGCTGAGTTGCGTCACGTCGGCGACAGCGCGTTCGAGCGCGACTTGAATTTCGGCAAGCGCGGGAATCGGCACCCACAGCGGCAGCTCTTCGTCGAGCACATGGTCTTCGCGCACATAACCGTGGGCGAGCACGTAGTCGCCGAGCTGCTGCGTGTTGCGCAGGCCGGCGCAGTGGCCGAGCATGATCCAGGCATGCGGGCGCAGCACGGCGATGTGGTCGGTCATGTTTTTCGCATTGGCCGGTCCGACGCCGATGTTGACCATCGTGATGCCCGAGCTGTCGGGCCGCACCAGGTGGTAGGCCGGCATCTGCGGCAGGCGCGGCGGCGCGGTGCCGCCGGTCGCGCCGCCGTTGTGGGTGGTCACGTTGCCGGGCTCGATGAAGGCGCTGTAGTCGCAGGCCGCCGTGCTCATCGTCTCGCGGCCGAGCTTGATGAACTCGTCGATGTAGAACTGGTAATTCGTGAACAGGATGAAGTTCTGGAAATGCTCCGGCCGCGTGCCGGTGTAGTGGCGCATGCGGTGCAGCGAGTAGTCGACGCGCGGCGCGGTGAACAGCGCCAGCGGGCGCGCCTCGCGTGGGCCGGGTTCGAGCGTGCCGTTGGCAATGCCGTCGTCCATCGCCGCCAGGTCGGGCAGGTCGAACAGATCGCGCATCAACTGGCGGCGCTGCGGCGTCAGCGTGCCGTCCAAGTGGTCGTCTTCGGCGAGCGAGAAGTGCACGGGGATCGGCTCGTCGCTGGCGCCGATTTCGAGCGCCACGGCATGGTTGCGCAGCAAGAGCCGGAACTGCTCGCGGTAGTAGTTGCCGAACAGTTCGGGCCGTGTCAGCGTGGTCTCGTAGCGGCCGGGGCCGGCGACAAAACCATAGGCCAGACGCGAATCGGCGCGCAGCACGGTATCGACGCGCAGGCGCACATACGGGTAGGTGGCGCGCACGCGGTCACCGGGGATGTCGCCATCGATGAAGGCTTGCAAATGCTTGCGCAGGTGCGCGACGCCGGCGTCGTAGATGGCGGTCACATGGGCCAGCGCGGCATCGGGGTCGTTGAACTCGCGGCGGGGGGCAACGTCGGGCGTAATCATGAACCGATTGTCGCTGCTTACACTCGCGGCAGGAGGTGCGCATGAAGGTCTTGGTGCTGGGCGGTGGCGTGATCGGTTGTACCGCCGCTTATGAGCTGGCGGCCGACGGTCACGAGGTGACGCTGATCGAGCGCCAGAAGGGGCCGGCGCTGGAGACGAGCTACGCCAACGCCGGTGAAGTCTCGCCCGGCTACTCGGCGCCGTGGGCCGGGCCGGGCGTGCCGTTCAAGGCGGTGAAGTGGATCCTGATGAACCACCGTCCGCTGGTGCTGCGCCCGCACCTCGACTGGCCGATGATCGGCTGGATCCTGGCGATGCTGCGCAACTGCACGAGCGCGCGTTACGAGATCAACAAAGGCCGCATGGTGCGGCTGGCCGAGTACAGCCGCGATTGCATGAAGGTGCTGCGTGCGCAGACGGGCATCGCGTATGACGAACGCGTGCAGGGCACGCTGCAGTTGTTTCGCACGCAGGCGCAACTCGATGGCACCGGCAAGGACACCGAGATCCTCGACCGCTACAACGTGCCGTACGAAGTGCTCGACCGTGACGGCTGCATTCGATACGAGCCCGCCCTCGCGCGCGTCAAAGACAAGTTCGTCGGCGGCCTGCGCCTGCCCGGCGACGAGACCGGCGATTGCTTCAAGTTCACCAACCGCATCGCCGAGATGGCGGCGGCCAAGGGCGCGACGCTGCGCTTCAACGAGCAGGTCAAGTCACTGCTCACCGACGGCAAACGCCTCACCGGTGTTGTCACCGACCAGGGCCGCGTGCAGTCCGATGCGTATCTCGTTGCTCTGGGCAGCCACTCGCCCAAGTTGCTGTCGCCGCTGGGCATCGAGATTCCGGTCTATCCGGTCAAGGGATATTCCATCACCGTGCCGATCACCGACGCGCGCGGCGCGCCGGAGTCGACAGTGATGGACGAGACGCACAAGATCGCCATCACGCGCCTGGGCGACCGCATCCGCGTCGGCGGCACCGCCGAGCTTGCCGGTTACACGCTGCGCCTGCACGAGGCGCGGCGGCGCACGCTGATGCATGTCGTCGCCGACCTGTTCCCCGACGGCGGCGACTTGGGCCGTAGCGAATTCTGGTGTGGCCTGCGGCCGATGACGCCCGACGGCACGCCGGTGGTCGGCGGCACCGGGATGCCGAACCTATGGCTCGCCACCGGCCACGGCACGCTCGGCTGGACGATGGCGGCTGGAACAGCCCGCGTGATCGCCGATCTGGTCGGCGGCAAGAAGCCGGCAATCGACATGAGTGGATTGACGGCGGCGCGCTACGCTTGAGGTTTGTTCCGTTTCTTCCGTTTTGTTTGCGACCATGAGCCAAAAACACACCCACGCCTTCCAAGCCGAGGTCCAGCAGATCCTGCACCTCGTCACTCACTCGCTGTACTCGAACAAGGAGATCTTCCTCCGCGAGCTGGTCTCCAACGCCAGCGATGCCTGCGACAAGCTGCGCTTCGAGGCGCTGGACAACGCGGCGCTGTTCGAAGACGCGCCGACGTTGCAGATCCATGTCTTCTTCGACGAAGCCGCGAAGACGATCACGATCCGCGACAACGGCATCGGCATGAGCGAGGCCGAGGCGATCGAGCACCTGGGCACGATCGCCAAGAGCGGCACACGCGACTTCATCGCCAAGCTCGGCGACAAGAAG
>JANMHY010000955.1:0-7089 GCA_031375525.1 Burkholderiales bacterium | reverse complement strand
TCGCCGATCTCGTCCAGGAACAGCGTGCCGCCCTGCGCGGCCTGCACGAAACCGTCGCGGTCTTCGTTGGCGCCGGTGAACGCGCCCTTTCGGTAGCCGAAGAATTCGGCTTCGAGCAAATGCTCGGGAATGGCGCCGCAGTTGACGGCGATGAAGGGCTGGGCGGCGCGCGCGCTGACGTCATGAATCGCCCGCGCCACCAGCTCCTTGCCGGTGCCCGACTCGCCGTGCACGATCGCCGGGGCCATGCTCTTGGCCACCTTCTCGATCAGCGCGCGCACCTGCTGCATGGCCTGCGAGGAGCCCGACAAGCGGCGCAGCGATGCGGCCTGCGGCAGCGCGCGCGCGGGCGACGGCGCACGCGGCGTCTCGCCCGCCCCGGCCACGGCCGGCGCAACGTTGCCGGCGTTGCTCGGCAAGCTCGACGGCACCACCGTCGGCGCGCTCTGCGGCGCGCGGCCCAGCGCCGAGGCGACGACGAGGCGGAACTGGCGCAGGTCCACCGGCTTGGTCAGGTAGTCGAAGGCGCCGGACTTCAGCGCCTCGACGGCGTTCTCCGCCGAGCCGTAGGCCGTGATGACGATCGCCTTCTCGCGCCGCCTGCCCTCTTCGAGGTAGGCCAGCACGTCGAGGCCCGAGCCGTCGGGCAGGCGCATGTCGGTGATGACGGCGCTGTAGCTGCGCTCCTTCAACATCTGCAGCGCTTCTTCGACCGAGCCCGCGGTCTCGACCTCGTAGCCTTCGCGCAGCAGCGTCAGCTCGTAGAGCGTGCGCAGATCCGGCTCGTCGTCGATGACGAGCAGGCTGTATTGGGATTGGGTGTTGGGTGGTGTCAAGGCAGCAAACGATCCTGGTTCGGCCCTGTCGCGGCAACAGCGGCGGCTGCGGCCACACGCAGCGCCACCACGAATTCATTGCGGTGCCGCGCATCGCCCGGATGCTGCCAGTAGTCGATGCTGCCGCCGTAGCGCTCGCACAGCTCCCGGCAAATGTACAAGCCCAGCCCGGTGCCACGGCTGCGCGTCGAGAAGAAAGGCTCGAAGAGAAACGGCTCGATGTCCGGCGGGATCGGCTCGCCGTCGCTGGCCAACGACAGCCGCGCCTGCTCGGCCGAGGTCACGCGCGCCGTCAGCGCGATCGCGCCGGCAGTCGCGCTGGCGTAGCGGCGCGCATTGTCGAGCAGGTTGACGAGCACGCGGCGCAAATGGTCGGCGTCGAACAGCACCGGCAGGGCCTCCGTCGGCAACTCGACATGCAGCCGGCTGCCGGCGCCGAGGACGACATGGTTGGTGCGCGCCCAGTCGGCGACGATGCGCCCGACTTCGGCGCCGAGGTCGATCGGCAGCGTCTGTCCCTCCGCGGCCGGCGCCACTTCCATCACGTCATCGACGATGCGCTTCAGGCGCTCGACGTTGTCGGCCACCATCGCCGTCAGCATCTGCTGCTCCGGCCCGACGGCCTCTTCCTGCAGCAACGCATTGGCCTGCGCGATCGCCGCCAGCGGATTGCGGATCTCGTGCGCGATGCCGGCCGAGACGCGGCCCATCGCCGCCAGCTTTTCCTGCCGGCTGCGCGCCTGCACGCCGCGCAGGTCTTCGAGGAAGAGCACGCACAGCGCCTCCGTGGCGTCGGCGCGTTTGCTGGCGGCGCCCTCGCTCGAGCGCTCGCGCGTGAAGCGGGCGCGCAGGCGCAGCGTGCGCGTCATCGCGGCGCCGAAGGACAGTGTCACGTCGTGGCCGTGGCGCGGCCAGTCGCCGGCGTCGAAGGCCGACAGCACCTGCGTCATCAGCGCCGACCAGGCCGCGTCGTCCTGCAACTGGAACGGCACCGCCGGCCCCACGCCTTGCGCCGCCAGCAGCCGCCGCGCGGCCGGGTTGGCGGCGCGCACCCGCGCGCTGCGGTCGATCACCATCACACCGTCGCTCATCTCGTCGATCACCAGGCGGTTGAGCGCCACCTGTTGCCGCGCCAGATCGAGGCTGCCGCGCGCGGCCTGCTCTTCGCCGGCCAGGCGGCTGGACAACTCGCCGGCCAGCAAGGTGATGACGAACAGGCCGATGCCCGTCAGGCCCGCTGGCGCCAGCGAGCCGCTCCATTCGCCGCTGGCGAAACCGCTGCGCAGCGCCACCGCGATCAACATGATCGATGCCATCGACGCCGTCGCCAGCGCCGCCATGCGCGACGTGAGTACGCCGCCGATCAGCGCCGGCATCACCAGCAGCGCAGCGTAGTTGAAGGTGCCGGCCGGCTCGAACGCATGCAGCACGGCAAAGGTCACCAGATCGACCCCCAGCGTGGCGATCCACTGGCTCTGCGTCAGCCGCGTGCGCGGCGGGCCCGAGCGCCGCCAGCGCGGCAGCAGCCAGACCAGCAGCGCCTGCAGCGCATAGGCGCCGCTGATGATCACACCCGCCTTCGAGCGCTGGCCCAGCATCAGCCCGACGACCTGCGCCAACAGCAGCGCCAGGCCGAGCACCGCGCGGCCGCCGATGAAGGTTTCGTACAGACGCTCGAAGGTGCTGTCGCCTTGCCAGACGATGCGTTGCGCCTGCCGCGACAGGAAGGGGCCCGAGCGCGGCGGCTCGATGCCGCTCCAGCCCTGGTGCAGCGGCATCGGCGCGCTGTCCACGCCGAGCGCATCGAACAGCGACTCGTCGGCCAGCGCCGTGCCCGCGGCATCGTCGCCGCGGCGGGCGCCGTAGCGGCGATCGGTGTGGCGCCGGTTGGCGCTGCGGCGCTCGGAGGCAGGCTGCGTGGAGGCCATGCTCAGGAGCGCGGTGCTGCGTCCCGGTGGTCGGCGCTGCAGTTGTGCAGGCTGCGTGCGCCCAGCGCTTCGCTGCGCGGCAGGTGCACGCCGCAATGCGCGCAGCTCACCATGTCCTCGGCGCCGCCGCGCTTTGCGCCGCCCGGCGGTTTGCCGCGGCGCGGCGCGCGACCAAACAGCAGCCACAGCAGCAACGCCACCGCCAGCGCAATGATCAGCGCTTTGGCCATCGGCGATTCAGCCCGCGCCGCGCTGCAGCACGACTTCAATGACGAAGCGCGCGCCGACGTAAGCCAGCAGCAGCAGCAGCGCGCCGGCATAGACCCAGCGCGTCGCGCGGCGGCCGCGCCAGCCGCGCAGGTGGCGCCCGGCAATCAGCACGGCGAAGGTCGCCCAGCCGAGCAGCGACAACACGGTCTTGTGGTCCCAGCGCCAGCGCTCGGCGAGCAAGACACCGAGCACCAGCGCCGCGCTCAGGACGACGAAGCCGATCTCGACGAAGCGAAACGTCAAGCGCTCCAGTTGCAGCAGCGGCACGCCGCCGGTGTTGGCCGTGGCAGGACCGGCCGCGCGCAAGCGCCGCTCGGCGCCGTCGAGCAGCCAGGCATGCAGCACCGCGACCGCGAACAAGCCGTACGAGACGACGCCCATCAGCCAGTGCAGCGGCAACCAGGCCACGCCGGGTGCGGTGCCTGCGGCCAGAGGCCGCGACTCGCCGGGGTACAGCGCCGCCAGCAGCACGGACAGCGTCGCCGACACCGCGAGCAGCAGGCGCACCGCGGGCAGGGGCAACAAGCGGCTCTCGATCGCATGCACGGCAATGACGATCCACACCGTGGCCGACAGCGCCGGCGCAAAACCAAATCGCGCGCCGGGAATCGCCGAGCCGTAGCCGGCGACATCGAGCCACAGCGCCGCGCCATGGGCCAGCCAGCCGAAGGCCAGCGCAAACTCGGGCCAGCGCCGCTTCACCACCATCGGCCACGCGGCGGCGGTGTAGGCGAGCATCGCCACGAGGCCCAAGGCCCAGGGCAGCGTGAGGGTCATGAAGACAAGGGGGCCGTGGCTACACTCATGTGGTCAGTTTACTAACGCCCGCGCGCATCGATTGGCCGCGCGGCATTTGCACATGGCTTCCGCCCTCACCGACCGCCTGTCGCGCCTCGTCAAGACGATGCGCGGCCAGGCCCGCATCACCGAAAGCAACGTTGCCGACATGCTGCGCGAGGTGCGCATGGCGCTGCTCGAAGCCGACGTGGCGCTACCGGTGGTGCGCGAGTTCGTCGCCCGCGTCAAGGACAAGGCGCTCGGCGCCGAGGTCACGGGCTCGCTGAACCCGGGCCAGGCGCTGGTCGGCATCGTGCACAAGGAACTCGCGCTAACGATGGGTGGCGGCGTTGCCGACATCGACCTGGCCACACAACCGCCGGCGGTGATCCTGATGGCCGGTCTTCAAGGCGCGGGCAAGACGACGACGACGGCCAAGCTGGCCAAGCACCTGATCGAGCGCCGCAAGAAAAAAGTGCTGACGGTGTCGGCCGACGTGTATCGGCCAGCGGCGATCGAGCAGTTGAAGACGGTGACCAAGCAGGCCGGCGCCGAGTGGTTCGCCTCGACGGCCGAGCAGAAGCCGCGCGACATCGCGCTGGCGGCGCTCGATCACGCCAAGCGCCACTATTTCGACGTGCTGTTGGTCGACACCGCCGGCCGCCTGGGCATCGACGAGGCGCTGATGGCCGAGATCCGCGAGCTGCATGCGGTGCTGAACCCGGTCGAGACGCTGTTCGTCGTCGATGCGATGCAGGGCCAGGACGCGATCAACACCGCCAAGGCCTTCAAGGACGCGCTGCCGCTGACCGGCGTCATCCTGACCAAGCTCGACGGTGACTCGCGCGGCGGCGCGGCGTTGTCGGTGCGCCAGGTCACCGGCGCGCCGATCAAGTTCGCCGGCGTGTCCGAGAAGATCGATGGTCTCGAAGTCTTCGACGCCGAACGCCACGCCGGGCGTGTGCTCGGCATGGGCGACATCGTCGCCCTGGTCGAAGAGGTGCAAAAGGGCGTCGATCTCGAGGCGGCGAAGAAGGTCGCCGACAAGATGAAGTCCGGCGCGGGCTTCGACCTGAACGACTTCCTGATGCAGATTTCGCAGATGAAGAAGATGGGCGGCCTGTCAGGCCTGATGGACAAGCTGCCGAGTCAACTCACTGCCAAGGCAGGCCAACCGAGCCCCGCCGACATGGACCGCGCCGAGCGCGACGTGCGGCGCATGGAAGGCATCATTTGCTCGATGACGCCCGGCGAGCGGCGCAAACCCGATCTGATCAAGGCGACGCGCAAGCGCCGCATTGCCGCCGGTGCGGGCGTGCAGGTGCAGGAGGTCAACCGCCTGCTCAACCAGTTCGAGCAAATGCGCGGCATGATGAAGAAAATGCAGGGCGGCGGCTTGGCGAAGATGATGAAACGCTTCGGCGGCATGGGCGGGCGCGGCGGGGTGATGCGCTGATCGATCGCGCTCGTTCGCGGTACGAGCGCAGGCGGATATGGATTCGCGGGTTATCCCGAGGCGCTGCTGTTACTCTTGGGGATGTCAGGCGCGCCCCTTGGCGCGTATGTTCCGCGTGTGATCGCTCCACGACGAGCCCAGGAGCCAGTAAAGCATGTCCTTGTCCTTGGAACTGTTGGTACTCATCGGTGTGCTGCTGCTCGGCGCCGTCGTCGTGCTGCTGCTGCAGCGCAACCGCAAGGTGGCGGTGGTCGATCCCGAGGGTGGCAAGCGCAGCCGCGGCGACGACATCGACACCGTGATCGCCTGGCCGCCGGAGGTCACGCGGCTGCTGACGGCCGGCGAGCGCGGTGCGCACGAGGTGCTGCTCAAAGCCTTGCCCGAGTGCGTCATGTTCGCGCAGGTGCCGCTGGCTCGCTTCATCAAGGTGCCGCGCCGCCACTCGTATGCCGAGTGGCTGACGCGCGTCGGCCACCTCTGTGCCGACCTCGTGATCTGCGACCGCTCGACCTTGGTCATCGGCGTCGTGCTGCTGACCTCGACGCGCAGCAGCGAGCGCGCCGAGCGGCGGCGCTCGCGCATGACGCGCGTGCTCAAGGCGTCGGGCGTCAAGGTCTTCCTGTGGCGCGAAGAGTCGCTGCCGTCGCCCGAGTTCGCGCGCGACCAGATCACGCAGCGCATCGGCGACATCGAGGAAGCCGGCGCACGCAGGCCCGAGATCGTCGAGCCCAAGGTGCCGACACGGCTGACGCCGGGCAGCATCCCGGTGCCCGACGTGTTCAACGTCCCGTTCGACGACGAGCCGCGCCGCGAGCCGCCGCCCTCCACCTGGTTCGACGACCTCGACAGCGGGCGCGTGCCGTTGGAGAGCGAGCAGCGGCAGCCGCAGCGCCCGCAGCCCAACAAGCCCGACCCCTGGAGCGGCACCGGCCGCGGCTGACCGTCAGCCGAGCAGGGCCTGCGCGAACTCGCGCGCGTCGAAGGTTTCGAGGTCTTCGAGCGCCTCGCCGACACCAATGAAGTAAACCGGCACCGGCCCGCCCGCCCGCTCGCGCCCCCACAGCGCGATCGCGGCCAGCACGCCACCCTTGGCGGTGCCGTCGAGCTTGGTCACCACCAGCCCGGTCAGCGCCAGCGCGTCGTCGAACGACTTGACCTGCGACAACGCGTTCTGCCCGGTGTTGCCATCGACCACCAGCAGCACCTCGTGCGGCGCACTGTCCTGCGCCTTGCCGATGGTGCGCTTGATCTTCTTCAGCTCGTCCATCAGATGTAACTGCGTCGGCAGGCGGCCCGCGGTGTCGGCGATGACCACGTCGCAGCCGCGCGCACGGCCGGCCGTTACAGCGTCGAAGGTCACCGCAGCGGGGTCGCCGCCTTCCTGGCTGACGATCTCGACCTGCGCCCGGCCGGCCCATACCGCGAGCTGCTCGCGCGCCGCGGCGCGGAAGGTGTCGGCCGCGGCGAGCAGCACCTTGTGGTTGCCTTCGGCAAGGTGGCGCGTCAGCTTGCCGATCGTCGTCGTCTTGCCGGCGCCGTTGACGCCGACGACCATCATCACCGTGCAGCCCGCGGCTTGCAGCTCGAGCGGGCGCTGCATCGGTGCCAGCAACTCGGCGATCGACTCGGCCAGCAGGTCTTTGACGGCCGAGGGCTCGGTGGCCTTGGCCTGTTTGACGCGGCGCTTCAAGTCGGCGAGCAGGAACTCGGTGGCTTTGACGCCGGCATCGGCCAGCAGCAGCGCCTCTTCGAGCTCTTCATACAGCGCGTCGTCGATGCGCGTGCCGGTGAATACCTGCGCGATCGACGAGCTGGTCTTGCG
>JANMHY010000926.1:0-2869 GCA_031375525.1 Burkholderiales bacterium | reverse complement strand
TGGCCGTGCGAGAGCAGGAAGCGGTCGCGGCCTTCCCAGAGCGGGTTGTCAGGCTGCAGGTGCAGCGCGTGGCGGTAGGCAACGGCCAGCACATCGGCCCAGCCGAGGGCCTGGCCCACATAGCCCTGGCCCTGCACCTCGCCCATGCGCAGCGCGTAGCGGCGGATGCGGTACGCGCACTGCGCGAGTTTGGCGAGCGTGTCCTTGTTCGTAGCAGTCATGTCATGGCCCTTTCACGATCGGTGATTGGAGTCTGTGCCCCCTCCCCCTGCAAGGGGGAGGGTTGGGGTGGGGGTAAGGCGATGGCGCGCCACCTCCCGACCCCCATCCCAACCTTCCCCCTTGCAGGGGGAAGGAGCAAGCAAGTCCAACCGTGAAAAAGCATGCCACCGTTCACGTCGAGCGTGATGCCGGTGCAGTAGGCGGAAAGCTCGCTGGCGAGGAACACGCAAGCGCCGGCAACATCGTCGGCGCGGCCCAAGCGCGCCAGCGGGATGTCGGCCGCGATCTGCACCTTGCGCTCGGGCGTCAGCTTGCCCTGCGTGATGTCGGTCTCGATCAGGCCCGGCGTAATGCAATTGATGCGGATGCCGTCGATGCCGAACTCGCGCGCCATCGCACGCGCCAGGCCGAGCACGCCCGCCTTGGCCGCCGAGTAATGCGGGCCGCCGAAGATGCCGCCGCCGCGTTGCGCCGAAACGGACGAGATGCAGACGATCGCGCCGCTTTTCTGCGCGCGCATCGCCGGCAGCACGGCCTGGCTCATGTACAGCGTGCCGCGTAGGCTCACGTCCAAGATGCGGTCGTAGTCGGCGCCGGTGATGTCCAGGGTCTTCACCGGCTGCGTGATGCCGGCGTTGTTGACCAGGCTGTCGATGCGGCCAAAGGCTTTGAGCACAGCAGCAACAGCAGCCTCGCACGAGGCCTTGTCGGTGACGTCGGCCACAAGACCCAAATGCGGGCCGAGGTGGCCCGCGCCGAGCTTGGCCGCCGCGGCCTGCGGCTCGGCCCGCGCCAAGTCGAGGATCGCCACGCGCGCGCCGTGCGCCGCCATCAGCTTGGCGGTGGCGAAACCCAATCCGTTCGGTCCGGCGCCGCCGGTGATGACGGCAACCTTGTCCTTGAGCAGCATCGCGTTGGTCTCCTGTCGATTGAAGGACCAATTTTCGGAGCGTTGCCGCATGACGGCAAGCGATCATTCTTCAACCTAAGATGACGCTTCGTCATCTAAAGGAGGCAGACGATGGCCGCGATTCCCCCGGTGACGAACCTGCTCGCCTTCGAGGCCGTTGCGCGGCGACGCAGCTTTGCACTCGCGGCGGCAGAGCTGCACCTCACCGCATCGGCGATCAGCCACCAGGTGGCGCGCCTCGAATCGCAGCTCGACGTGCGCCTGTTCGAACGCAGCGCGCATGGCGTGCGCTTGTCCGCCGCGGGCGAGCGCTACCTGGCGCGCGTCGGCGGCGCGCTGTCGGCCCTCACCGCCGCCAGCGACGACTTGCGGCACGGCGTCGGCAACAGCCTGTATGTGCACAGCGCGCCGAGCATCGCCAGCCTGTGGCTGATGCCGCGGCTGCGCGGCTTTGCCGAGGCGCATCCCGAGATCGCGCTCAACCTGTCGGCGGCGCACACGCACAGCGACTTTGCGCTCGGCCAGGCCGACATCGACATCCGCTACGGCGTGCCGCAGTGGCCGCAGCTCGAAGTGGAGCCGTTGTTCGAGGAGAAGATCGTTCCGCTGGCGAGCCCGGCCTTCATACAAGAGCACCGCCTGAAGCGGCCCGAACGCTTGCAGGACGTGCCGCTGATCCAGAGCAACGTCAGCGTGGTGCAGTGGTCCGACTGGTTCGCGGCCTTCACCAACCTGCGCGCGCCCGATCGTTTTTCATTACGCTTCGACCGCGCGGTGATGTCGATCGACGCCGCCGCGCAGGGCCTCGGCGTCGCGCTCGAAAGCGCCACCATCGCCGGCCGGCACTTGGCCGAGCGCAAGTTGAAACCGCTGTTCGGCCTCGACAAGGCGATCAAGGTGCAAGCGCACTTCGCCGTGTTTCCGGCGCGGCATGCCAAGCGCCCGGCCGTGGCCGCGTTCCTGAACTGGCTGCGCGCGCAGGCTGCGCAGCGCTGAAGAAAGGCTTCCCGTCCTACACGCGCTTGGTGTGATCATTGCTCGGGCACGTCGAGTGCCCGACAACCCTGCAACGATGGAGTGATGAAGATGATGAACAAACTGATTTCTGCCCTGGCCTTCTTGTTGGTGGCCGGCGTCGCTCAGGCGCAGGTCGGCACTGCGGCCAAGGAAGCGGGCAAGGCCACGGCCGAAACCACCAAGCAGGCCGTCGAGAACACCAAGGCCGCCGCGTCGGACCAGCCTGAGAAGACGGTGCACAAGGCGAAGGCGAAGGTCCACAAGGCCAAGGCCAAGAAGGCCGGCGAGAAGTCGAAGGCCGCCGCGAAGGAAGTGGTGAAGTAAGCCGGCCGGGCCGCACAGCAGCGCCCTGCTCAGGGACGCGATCCGCCGCGCCATGGACCCGGTGCCTGATGCTGGCCACGGTGGATCAGGCGCTGCGCGTGACCTGAGGGGCGATAGCGCTACTATCCCGCGAAAGCATGGAGATAGCCATGACGCAACTCGATCGCATTACGCAGCAGGCCGACGTCATGGCCGGCAAGCCCTGCATCCGCGCATGCGAGTGACAGTGGGCATGGTCGTCGGCCAGATCAGCGCCGGGCGAAGCGTCGACGAGGTGCTTGCCGACTTCCCATACCTCGAGCGTGAAGACGTCATGCAGGCGTTGCGCTACGCGGCATGGCGGGTGGAGGAACGTGAGGTCCAGATCAGCGCCACCCGATGAAGGTTCTGGTGGAC
>JANMHY010000911.1:0-1991 GCA_031375525.1 Burkholderiales bacterium | reverse complement strand
GTGTGGCCGACGGCGTTGGTGTTGCCGTCGAAGGCCACCGCCATCAGCATCGAGTCGCTGGCGCGCCAGGCGTTGCCGACCGTCGTCGCAAACCACTTCGGGTTCGGCTTGCCGGGAAAGCGCAGCACGTAGCGGCCACCGGGCCGCGCCGCGAAGTGGCGCATGTTGCCCAGCATCGTGCTGGTGGCGCCGTCGGCCACGCTCCAGGTGCCGATCACCGCGCCGTTGGCATCCTGGCGCGTGACCTCGATCGGCGCCATGAAGGCGTAGCGGCTCATGTCGAAATCGGTCTGGAAGGCGGCCACGCCGTAGTACTCGCCACCGCAACTGCTGCCGTTGCGTCCGGCCGGGGCCACCGGCTGACAGGTCGCGCCCGCGGTCAGGAAGGGCTGGTCATAGACCCAGAACTGGCCTTTCGGGCCCCAGTAGCCATGCGGGTCCCAGAGTGCGCCGGCATAGGTCCAGTGGCGGTTGGCCAGCGGCTGGCCGTCGAGGTTGGGCGGCAGCGTGCGGTAGCCGGCGTGGCTGGCGATCAGGCGGTTGTTGGCGTTGCGCAGGGTGCCTTTGTCGACACCGAGGGTGTAGTAGTCGTTGGTGCGAAAGGCGCCGCTGGACTGGCCTTGCACGAATTCGAAGGCCAGCAGCGTGTTGTCGCGCATGGCGTAGGTGGAGTGGTAGGTCGCAAAGGCCGACGGCGGCTCGACGTTTTGCGGGTAGCTGGTGTGGTTCAAGCTCTTGCCGACGAGCAGGCCGCGGCTGATCAGGCCGTCGTCGCCGGCGCCGCCGAAGTGCACGCCGGCGTTGTCGGCGCTGATCCATTCCGGGTAGTCGGGTTTGGACACGCGGTTCCAGAAGCCGGCGCCGCTGCTGCCGAAGGCCGCGGCACTGTTTTTGTACACGGTGTTGCGGCGCAAGGTGACGCGGATCTGGTTGGTGTAGGCGTTCTCGCTGCCATCCACCGTCGGCACGTACTTGTTGGTGGAGACATTGCCGGCGTCGTCGATCGGCGCCCAGTCGAGGTTGATGCCGGGCTGGCCGTTGGAGTGAGCGACGTTGTCGTCGAAGACGCCGAACGGCAGGCGGTCGGGCAGCATGGCGACGTTGGCGCTCGGGCCGGTGGGCTTGCGCGGGAAGGCCAGCCAGAAGCCGTTGCCTTGGGCATCACCGGCGAGGTTGCCGCGCACGGTGTTGTCCGGGTTGGTCAGCCAGAAACCGGACGCGCCGGCCTGGAACACCGGGGTCTCGTGGACCTTGAGCGCCTTGCCCTGAGCGGGGCTGCGCACGAGCAGCGCCAGATTGCCTTCGATCACGTTGCGCCGCTCGACCGCGTCTTCGAGAAAGTAGGCGTGGCCGGCGATGTCGTGGCAGATGTTGTTGCGGACTTCGACGCCGTTGGTGGCATGCAGCACGATGCAGCGCTGGGCCGACTGCCAGATGGCGCTGTTCCTGATGCTGTGGCCCACGGCATCGCCAACAAAGCTGCCGTTGGCGTAGCTCAGCATGTGCCAGTGCATCGGGTAGCGGCCAAGCGTGCCGGCCTGGCCCATGCGGCGCATCTCGACGCCGTCGATGACGACCTTCGATTGCAGGCCCATCACCATCACGTGCGCGCCGAAGCCGCTGCTGCGCCACGGGTTGTCGTCGGCGCCCTGAATGACGATGTTGCGTGTCAGGTTGGCCACCGGCGCACGCTCGTCGAGCACGGTGGGTGCGGGCGCCACCGGTGGCGTGTAGCCGGGCTCGGGCGTAAGGCTCATGCCCTGGCTGGTGACGTGCTGCAGGCGGCCCCAACGCGCCGCGGCGATCGGGCTGCGCACGTTGAGGCGCGCCGCGTTGGCGTCGCTGGCCAGCGTCACGCGTTCGGTGGCAGCGACGCCGTAGAAGTCGGTCGGGCCGACGGCGATCGTGTCGCCGGCGTGCCAGTCGGCAACGGTTGCCAATGTGAGTTGGGTGCTGCCGGCGCCGGCGTGGTCGCCGAGGCGCGTCCACAC
>JANMHY010000902.1:0-6157 GCA_031375525.1 Burkholderiales bacterium | reverse complement strand
GTTGCCGGCGCCGTACGAAGCCACGGTCGCCCCCATCGACACCAGGCCGCCCCCGTTGTAGCGCAGGTCGAGCACGAGTTGCTGGATGCCCTGGTTGCGGAAGTCTGTCATCACCGAGGCCAGCGGCGAACTGACCTGGCTGATCATGTCCTTGACGAACACGTAGCCGAGGCGCTGGCCGTTCTGGCTCTGCACGACCCGCCCGTTCTGCACCGGCGTGAGGTTGAAGGTGGAGGCGGTGAGGCGCACGGTTCGATCCGCGCCGCCATTGCGCACCACCACTTCCAATGGATCGCCGGCCGCGTTGGGCGTGAGCACGCTGAAGTCGCCCTTGCTGTTGTCGGCCGCGATCAGCTCGGCCGACGTGCGGCCATTGAGCGAGACGATTTGCTCGCCGCGCCGGATGCCTGCTCGCGCCGCCGGCCCCTCTGGTTCCAGGTAGCGCACGTACAGCGGCGCGTTCGGCTGGCCCGTGACTTCGAGGCCGGCCACGGCCAGGCCGTAGCCCAAGGACTGGCCATCACCAAAGAATCGGTTGAAGCTCTCGGTGCTCTGGAAACCGCTGTAGCGGTCGGACGGCCAGGTCGCACCGGCGCCGTTGGGAATGGCATCGCCGCCGCGGTACAGCAAGGCATCGAAGTAAGCCGCGGTGGTGGTGAAGCCCTCCGGCGACGGTTTGGGGGCGAGGCGATACCAGAAGTAGTTGTCGTCGAAGTAGGTCGACAGGAAAGCCTGCTCGCCGGGCACCGAACAACTGTCGGCTCCCGGCGGCCCATCGCTGCCGCCGCCGCAAGCGGCCATGAAGACAGGCAGGGCCAAGGCCAGGCGGCGCAGCGATCGGGAAGCGGTGTTGGGCACGGTGTGACTCCGAGGTGATACGGGGTGTGAACCTACAATCGACGCAACCCTTCTGGCCCGCTTTGCGTTGACAGGCATCTTGCTTTGACGCGGGATCGCCTTGTTTCCAAAGCCTACAACGCTTGCCCGACGCATGTCCTTGTCCGAACTCGCCAAGTCATTCGAGCCCGCCGCGATCGAGGCCAAATGGGCGCCGCGATGGGAGTCCAGCGCTGCGGCCATGCCGTCGCTGGATACGAACAAGCCGTCGTTTTCCATCCAGTTGCCGCCGCCCAATGTCACCGGCACGCTGCACATGGGCCACGGCTTCAACCACACGATCATGGATGCGTTGACGCGCATGCACCGCATGCGCGGCTTCAACACGCTGTGGTTGCCGGGCACGGACCATGCGGGCATCGCCACGCAGATCGTCGTCGAGCGGCGGTTGCAGGAGCAAGGGCTGTCGCGGCACGACATCGGCCGCGAGGAATTCATCAGGCGCGTCTGGGCGTGGAAGGAGACGTCCGGCAACGTCATCACCGGCCAGATGCGGCGCATCGGCGACACGGTGGATTGGAGCCGCGAGTACTTCACGATGGACGCCACGCAGTCGGCGGTCGTCAACGAGACGTTCGTTCGGTTGTACGAAGAAGGTTTGATCTACCGCGGCAAGCGCCTGGTGAGCTGGGACCCGGTGCTGATGTCGGCAGTCTCGGATCTGGAAGTCGAGAGCGAAGAGGAGGACGGTTTTCTCTGGCACATCCGCTACCCGCTCGAAGATGGCTCGGGCTCGCTGGTGGTGGCCACCACGCGGCCGGAGACGATGCTCGGCGACACGGCGCTGATGGTGCAACCCGAGGACGAGCGCTATGCGGCGTTGGTCGGCAAGCGCGTCACGCTGCCGCTGACCGATCGCACGATTCCTGTCATTGCCGACGACTACGTCGATCGCGAGTTCGGCACCGGCGTCGTCAAGGTCACGCCGGCGCACGACACCAACGACTACGCGGTCGGGCAACGCCACGGTCTGCCGATGATCGGCGTGCTGACGCTCGATGCCAAGATCAACGACAACGCGCCGCAGGCGTACCGCGGCCTGGACCGCTTCGTTGCACGCAAGAAGGTCGTTGCCGACCTCGATGCACAGGGCCTGCTCGTCGAAACGAAGAAACACAAGCTGATGGTGCCGCGCTGCGCACGCACCGGCCAGGTCATCGAGCCGATGCTGACCGACCAGTGGTTCATGGCGATGACCAAGCCGGGCCGCGACGGCGAATCGCTCGCCGGCCGCGCGATCAAGCTGGTGGACAGCGGCGAGTTGCGCTTCGTGCCCGACAACTGGGTCAACACGTGGAACCAGTGGATGAAGAATATCCAGGACTGGTGCATCTCACGCCAGTTGTGGTGGGGCCATCAGATTCCGGCGTGGTACGACGAACAAGGCAACGTCATCGTCGCGCGCAGCGAGGCCGAGGCACAGGCTATTGCCGACAGGGTCTCGCCGGGCAAAACGCTCACGCGCGACCCCGACGTGCTCGACACCTGGTACTCGGCGGCGCAGTTCCCGTTCTCCACGGTCGGCTGGCCGAACAAGACCGTCGAGCAGGACCTGTTCCTGCCGAGCACGGTGCTCGTCACCGGCTTCGACATCATCTTCTTCTGGGTCGCGCGCATGATCATGATGACGGCGCACTTCACCGGCAAGGCAGCGTTCAAGCACGTGTACATCCACGGCCTGATCCACGACTCGCACGGCAAGAAGATGAGCAAGAGCGAGGGCAACGTGCTCGACCCGGTGGATCTGATCCAGGGCGTCGATCTCGACACGCTGATCAAGAAAAGCACCACCGGCCTGCGCAAACCCGAGACCGCACCCAAGGTTGCCGCGCGCGTGAAGAAAGAGTTCCCGGACGGCATTCCGGCGTACGGCGCCGACGCGCTGCGATTGACGATGGCGTCGTATGCGAGCCTGGGCCGCACCATCGCCTTCGACACCAAGCGCTGCGAGGGCTACCGCAATTTCTGCAACAAGCTCTGGAACGCGACGCGCTTCGTGCTGATGAACTGCGAGGGTCAGGACTGCGGCTTGAAGGAGCACACGAAGGCCGAGTGCGAGCCGGGTGCGCCGTTCCATGGCTACATGAAGTTCTCGCAGGCCGACCGCTGGATCAGCGGCGAGTTGCAGCGCGTCGAAGCCGCCGTCGCGCAAGGCTTTGCCGACTACCGGCTCGACCTCGCCACCGCCGCCGCGTACGACTTCGTCTGGAACGAGTACTGCGACTGGTACCTCGAGATCGCCAAGGTGCAGATCGCCAACGGCACCGAGGCCCAGCAGCGCGCGACGCGGCGTACGCTGATCCGCACGCTCGAAACCGTGCTGCGATTGCTGCACCCGCTGGCGCCGTTCATCACCGCCGAGCTGTGGGATCAGGTGGCGCCGGTGGCCGGGCGCGCGTCGTCGAACGCGGCCGGTGTGATGGTCGCGCCCTACCCCGTCTCGCAGCCCGAACGCATCGATGCCAAGGCCGATGCGTGGATGGCGCAACTCAAGGCCGTTGTCGGCGCCTGCCGCAACCTGCGCAGCGAGATGGGCTTGTCACCGGCCGACAAGGTGCCCTTGCTGGCGATCGGCGACGAAGCGTTCATCGATGCCGCCGCGCCGCTGCTCAAGGCGCTGGCCAAGCTCGTCGACGTTCAGCGCTTCGCCGACGAGGCTGCGTTCGCCCAAGCCACGTCGTCGCTGCCGGTGGCGGTGAGCGGCGAGTTGCGCATCGCGTTGCAGGTGCAGATCGACGTCGCTGCCGAGGCGGCCCGCCTGGCCAAGGAGATGGCGCGCCTTCAGGGCGAGATCGTCAAGGCCGAAGCCAAGCTCGGCAACGAGAGCTTCGTTGCGCGCGCGCCCGCGGCCGTGGTCGATCAGGAAAAGCTGCGCCTGGCCGAGTTCACTCAGGCTTTGAGTCGTCTTCGAGATCAAGCGGCACGTCTGGCGCCGTCGACCTGAAGTCGCTGCGCTGCGGCGTGCTTTCCGCCGACAGCAGCTCGTCGATGCGCCGTGCCACAGCCCAGGCGGCGCGCACGCGCGACTCGCGCGTGGTCGCCGCCACGCGCGGCGTGATCTGCAAAGTGTCGATGTCTGCCAGCGGCTTGCCGGGGTCGAGCGCGCCGGGCTCCAGGCTGTCGAACCAGGCCGCGGCCATGCGGCCAGTGCCGAGCACGTCGGCCAGCGCGGCCTGATCGAACAGGCTCGAATGGGCGACGTTGATCAGCACCTGGTTCGGTTTGCAATGCGGCAGGAAGCGCTCGCCGATCAGGCCCTGGTAGCGCGAGAAGTACGTCAACTGCACACAGACGCCGTCGCTTTGCTCCATCAGCTCGCGCAGTGCCACCGGCTCGACGCGCCAGCGCGTCCAGACGTTGTCCGACGCATGCACGGCCGGGTCATAGCCGATGACGCGCGAACCAAAGGCCGACAACAGTTGCGCCAATGAACGCGCGGCCGGCACCATGCCGACGAGGCCGATCGTCGCGCCGCCGAGCTCGCGGCCGACCAGCAGCCCTTCGGGGCTCAGCACCGGCACACGGCGCAGCATCTGAAGCAAGCCGCCGACCATGAACTCGGCTTCGGCCACCGCGCTGGCGGTGACGCTGCGCACCACTTCGACGCCCGCGCGGCCGCAAGCGTCGAGGTCGATGTTCTCGGAGCCCGACGACAAGCGCCCCACCGCGCGCAGCATCGGCGCGTAGTGCAAAGCTTGCGCGTCGAGCGCGACGGACGGCGGAATCACCAGCGCGCGCACGTTGAACAGCGCTTGGCGCAGCGCACGCGCATCCCGCGCCAGCTCAGGCGCATAACGCACCGCGTGGCGCTCTGCGAGCCACTGCATCACCTCCGGCTCGAGCGGCTCAACGATCAGAACATCCATCCGTACCCCGGGCAATCTGCACACCGACCCTGCCTGGATCGCGTGCCAGAATCCGCCCGACTCCCCGTGTTGATTGTAAGTAAATGCACATCCGCAAAGCGATCTTCCCCGTGGCAGGACTCGGCACCCGATTCCTGCCGGCCACCAAGGCACAGCCCAAAGAGATGTTGCCGGTGGTCGACAAACCGCTGATTCAGTACGCGGTTGAAGAGGCCTACGCCGCCGGCGTCAGAGAGATGATCTTCGTCACGGGCCGCCACAAGCGCCCGATTGAGGATCACTTTGACATGACGTTCGAGCTCGAAGTAGCCCTTGAACAAGCGGGTAAGGACGAACTGCTGCACGTTGTGCGCACCGTCAAGCCCGATGACATGGACTGCATTTACGTCCGCCAGGCGCAAGCGCTCGGCCTGGGCCATGCCGTGCTGTGCGGGCAGAAGCTGATCGGCAACGAGCCTTTCGCAGTCTTGTTGGCCGATGACCTGATGGTCGGCACGCCGCCCGTGCTGGCGCAGATGGTCGAGCAGTTCAACGAGTGGCGGGCATCCATCCTGGCGGTGCAGGAAGTGCCGGCCGAACACACGCAGCGCTACGGCATCGTCGCCGGCACGCAGGTCAACGACCGCCTCGTCAACGTCGAGCGCATCGTCGAGAAACCGAAGCCGGCCGACGCCCCCTCACGTCTGGGGGTGGCCGGGCGCTACATCCTGACGCCCGGCGTCTTCCACGAGATCGCCAACCAGAAGCGCGGCGTCGGCGGCGAGATCCAGCTCACCGATGGCATCGCCGGCCTGCTGCGTCGCGAAAAGGTGTTTGCGTACCGCTACGAAGGTCAGCGCTACGACTGCGGCAGCAAGGAAGGTTTTCTCCAGGCCAACGTCGAACTGGCGCTGGCGCACCCGCAACTGGGGGCCGGCTTCCGCGAATACCTCAAGGCGCTGCAGCTGTAGCAGCTGCAGCGAACGTGGCTACCTGCGTTGCAGGTAGTGCACGAACTCTTTTTCGCCCGTGACCTGATCGACCAGCTCGTTGCCCGTCTGGCGGGCAAAGGCCTGGAAGTCGCGCACCGAGCCGGGGTCGGTGGCGACGATCTTCAGCACCTCGCCCGACAGCATTTCGGTCAGGGCCTTCTTGGCTTTGAGGATCGGCAGCGGGCAATTGAGCCCGCGGGCGTCGACTTCTTTCTGCGCGAGTGTCATGCCACGATTCTAGGCCCGTCGGGCCTAATCGATGAACTGGGGTTCATGCCCCCGTGAGCGCAGCCAGTCGGCGACCGCCCGCCCGGTACCGGCCGGCCAGCACCTGATCTCGGCAGGCGCGAACAAGCGATAGGAGACCAGCTCGGGCGACAGCACGATCTCGCCGCGCGCCTCGACGTGGTAGGCAATGATGAC
>JANMHY010000876.1:0-3195 GCA_031375525.1 Burkholderiales bacterium | reverse complement strand
GAGCCCGTAGCTCACCACCTTGAACCACTTGCCGCTCATGTTGAGCGCCATGCCGTGCGTCAGGTGGCCGCCTTCGGCCAGGCTCATGCCCATGATCGTGTCGCCCGGCTGCAAGAGGCCGAAGAACACGGCCTGGTTGGCCTGCGAGCCCGAGTTGGCTTGCACGTTGGCGTGCCTGGCGCCGAAGAGCTGCTTGCAGCGGTCGATGGCAAGTTGCTCGACCACGTCCACGTATTCGCAGCCGCCGTAGTAGCGGCGGCCCGGGTAGCCCTCGGCGTACTTGTTGGTCAGTTGCGAGCCTTGCGCGGCCATCACCGCGGGCGAGGTGTAGTTCTCGCTGGCGATCAGCTCGATGTGCTCTTCCTGGCGGCGGTTCTCGGCTTCCATCGCGGCCCAGAGATCGGGGTCCACGGCGGCGACGGTGTGGCGGGTCTTGTCGAACATGGCGGCAGTCCTCGTCGAAACGATCGGCCTTCACGGGCGACCCTGCCTTCAGATGGCAGGAGTCGAACGGAGGGCTGCCCAGGCGAACGGCGGGGAACGGGGGCCAGCGAATGCCGCCGACCTCGTCTGCGCTTCCCGGTGGTGGCCCACCTCGGGCGGTGGGCTCAGGTGCCCGGGCCGCCTGTTATCGCCAGTCGCGCAGGACGCGGAGTTTAGCGTCGCTCGGTCGAGGCCAGCGTCACGCCCAGCGAAGAGACGCTGACCTTGGCCGGGGCTTCTGACGCCCGCGTCTGCGGCACCGTCACCGCCACGGCCTTGCCGGCCGCCACTTGCTTCAGGTGCGACTGCTCGCCGAGCACCTTGGCCGCGTAGCCGCCGTCGTCGGGCATGTTGGCTGCGCCGACGTAGAACTTGAGCCCGCCTTCGACGCTGCCCGCCTGTGCAATGCAGTCTTTCAGCACCTGCACGCCGACGCGCAGGTTGGTCAGCGGGTCGAACGCGGCGTGGTTGCCGCCGAAGGCGCTGTACTTGTCGTCGTGAATGCGCGTCATGACCTGCATCAGGCCCTGTGCGCCGACGTGGCTCTGCGCAAAGGGGTTGAAGCTCGATTCGACGGCCATCACGGCCAGGATCAGCGTCGGGTCGAGCTTGGAGCGCTCGCCGAGCTGCCACGCTTCCTGCACGATGCGGCTCACCGGCTCGGGCGCCACCTTGTAGCGGCGCGACAGCCAGCCCGCCACGGCCGCCTGCTGGCGCGGCAGGTCGCCAGGATCGACAGCTGTTGCGCGGGCCACTGCATCCGGCTCGGCCAGCGCGACGATCATGTTGCCGTCGTTTTCGGCGCGGACTTCGTGCCGTTCCTTGAGCCAGCCCAGCGCGGCCGTTTCAACCGCTTTGCGCATGTCCTGCTGACTGCCGAAAAAGGCGACGATGGCCACCACAGCCAGGCCGACGAAGGCCAGACCGTTGTGGCTGACTTCCAGCAAGCCGTTGCCGACATCGCGCACAAACACGGCGCACGAAGCTCGCACAGATCGGATGATTCGAAGCGCTGTCATGGTGTCCTTTCACGCCGCCTGATCGCGCTGCCCACCGAGCAGCGGGCCTTGCAATTCGACGGACATAATCGGCCGGCTTGGCCCAGGTGGGGCAGCTCGGCTGGCAGCGACGCGTTCTGGCTTGAGCCCCTTGTGAACGCGGGTTAACCCTTGTTTCTTAGGTCGAGGCAGATTCTAGGAAGCCTACAAATAACCGGTCAAGCATTTAGAAACTGAAAGCAATACCAAAATCGGCATGAAGTACAAGGATCTGCGCGACTTCATCGGCCAGCTCGAGCGCCAAGGCGAGCTGGTGCGGGTGGCCGAGCCGCTGTCGGCGCGCCTGGAAATGACAGCGCTCGCTGACCAGGTTTTGCGTGCCGGCGGCCCCTCACTACTGGTTACCAATCCAGTAAGTTACAAAATTCCGGCGCTGCTCAATTTGTTCGGTACTACCCGACGGGTGGCGCTCGGCATGGGCGCTGACAGCCTGGCCGAGCTGCGTGAAATCGGTCACGTCCTGGCGCGGCTGAAGGAGCCCGAGCCGCCGAAGGGTTTGAAGGACGCGGGCCGCCTGATGGCGATGATCAAGGCGTTGTGGGACATGAAGCCCGACCGCGTGCGCTCGGCGCCGTGCCAGGAGGTCGTGCGCGAAGGCGGTGACGTGGACTTGGGCGAGCTGCCGATCCAGACCTGCTGGCCGGGCGACGCCGGGCCGCTGATCACCTGGGGGCTGGTGATCACGCGCGGGCCACAGTCGGTGGCCCAGCCGCGATCGCGGCAGAACCTGGGCATCTACCGGCAGCAGGTGATCGGCAAGCGCGAAGTCATCATGCGCTGGCTGGCCCACCGCGGCGGCGCACTCGACTTCCGCGACTTTGCACGGGCCAATCCCGGCCAGCCGTTTCCGATCGCCGTGGCGCTGGGCGCCGATCCTGCGACGATCCTCGGTGCGGTGACGCCGGTGCCCGACACGCTGTCTGAGTACCAGTTCGCCGGCCTCTTGCGCGGTGGCCGCACCGAAGTGATCGACACCTCGGTCGGCGAAGGCGCGTTGAAACTGCAAGCGCCCGCCAGCGCCGAGTTCGTGCTCGAAGGCCACATCCCGACCGCTGCGCCGGGCTTCAGCGGCGAGAGTGAGTCCGGCGTCAAGCTGATGGAGCGTGGCGGCTACCTGCATGCCCTCGAAGGCCCGTTCGGCGACCACACCGGCTACTACAACGAGCAGGACTGGTTCCCGGTGTTTCGCATCGACCGCCTGACCCACCGGCGCGATCCGATCTACCACTCGACCTACACCGGAAAGCCGCCGGACGAACCGGCGGTGCTGGGCGAGGCGCTGAACGAAGTCTTCGTGCCGATCCTGCAAAAGCAGTTTCCCGAGATCACCGACTTCTACCTGCCGCCCGAGGGCTGCAGCTACCGCATGGCGGTGATCTCGATCAAGAAGGCCTACCCCGGTCACGCCAAGCGCGTGATGTTCGGCCTGTGGAGCTTCCTGCGCCAGTTCATGTACACCAAGTTCATCGTTGTCACCGACGACGACGTCGACATCCGCGACTGGAAGGAAGTCGTGTGGGCGATCACGACGCGTGTCGATCCGGTGCGCGACACCACGCTGGTCGATCAGACGCCGATCGACTACCTCGACTTTGCCTCTCCGACCAGCGGCCTCGGCGGCAAGATGGGTCTGGACGCGACGAACAAATGGCCC
>JANMHY010000745.1:0-6202 GCA_031375525.1 Burkholderiales bacterium | reverse complement strand
GCCGCCAAGAACTTCCAGAGCGGCATGCAGACGGTCCGGCAACTCGAGTTCGGCTTGTACGACATGCGCATCCACAGCGAGGCCAGTGCCAAGGACCGCCTGCAGCAGTTGCTCGACGAAGTGCGCGAGCAGGTCGCGGTGGTCAAGCCGCCGCCGTTCAACCGCTTTGCGCACGCCTTCTCGCACATCTTCGGCGGCGGCTATGCCGCGGGCTACTACAGCTACAAATGGGCCGAGGTGCTATCCGCCGATGCCTGGAGCGCCTTCGAAGAGGCCGGCGCGCTGTCGGTGGCCACCGGACGCCGTTTGCGTGAAGAAATTCTCGAAGCCGGTGGCAGCCGCGCAGCGATGGAAAACTTCGTCGCATTCCGCGGCCGTGAACCACGCATCGATGCGCTGCTCCGTCACCAAGGAATGACTTGAGTGCAAGTCCTGCGCAGGTTAGATTGCTGGGTATGAATATCACTTCGCTGCGTCCCTGGGTGGCAGTTGCCACGTTGTTGCTGTCAGCGCTGCCTGCGCATGCGTTGTTCAAGGTGGTCGGCCCCGACGGCAAGGTCACCTACTCCGATCGGCCGCCGCCGGGAGACACCCGCGCCGTGCAAGTCAACCGCGACGGCAGCATCGCCTCGGGCGACGTGGCGCTGCCCTTTGCGCTGCGCCAGGTGATGGCCAAGTTTCCGGTGACGCTCTACACCGCGTCGAAATGCGATGCCTGCGACGTGGGCCGCGCGCTGCTGCAGCGCCGCGGCATCCCGTTTTCCGAGCGCACCGCCACGACCAACGAAGACAAGGAAGTCTGGGAAAAGATCACCGGCGGCCAGGAAGCGCCAGTGATGAAGATCGGCGCGCAGGTGATGCGCGGCTTCAATGCCTCGGCCTGGGAAGAAACGCTCGACATCGCCGGCTACTCACGCCAGTCGCAACTGCCGCCGAACTACAAGGCTTCCGCGGCGCAGCCGCTGGTGGAGCCCAAGCCGGTCAAACCGCCGCCGACCGCCGCCGACACCACGCCCACGCCGGCGCCGGTGGACCCGCAGTCAAACCCGAGGGGCATCCGCTTCTGACTGGTGGCCTGTAACGCTGAAATCGGAAGGCGCTGCCCGCGCGAGACGGAGCACGCTGCGGCGTTGCAAATGCTCGCGATGCCTCCGGGCATCGCTGCGCTTTGCGCCTTGCATCGCACCCCGTCTCGCACGGTCCCCGCCTCCCATTTCAACGTTACAGGCCACTAGAGCCGGCGCGCGGGAACGCGTGCCGCCAGCAGCAACGCGGCCATCAGCCACATCGGCGCCGCACTCGTCGTCGCCGCAGCGAGAAAACCAAAGCCGACCGGCATCGCGATCGTCGCCGCGTTGGTGAACAGCATGCGCAGCGCCATCGCCTGGCCTTGCTGGCCGGGCGGCGCACCTTGGTGCAGCATCGACAACACCATCGGCTGCACCGAACCCAGCGCCAGGCCGAGCAACGCCGAGCCGGCCATCATGCCCAGCGTGCCGGGCAGCCAGGCGTAGATCAACAGCGTGCAAGTCGCCAGCGTGATCGCGGCGAGCAGCGCGCGCTTCTCGTCGATGCGCTGCGCAAACGACGAGATGCTTAAGCGCACCAGCGTCGAGGCCACGGCAAACGAGCTGAGCACCAGGCCGATCGACGACGCGCTGAACTCGCGCGCATGGCCGACCACCGGCACGGTGAAGGTGTGCGCGTCCCACGACGCGGCCATCGCCACGTTGACCAGCAGCAGGTTGCGCAGGTGCGTGTGGCGCAGCAAGCCGAACGCGCTGCGAAACGAGGCCGGCTCGCCGCTCGGCGGCAGCGACGCCGCCAGGCGCGGCACGCGCCACGCCGCCCACGCCGCCACCAGCGGCAGCAGCGCGGCGAAGACGAAGGCGGCGCGAAAGCCGACATGGTCGATCAGCAAGCCCGTCACCACCGGCGCGATCGTGTTCGACAGGGCCGGCCCGAGCGCGACCCAGCTGAAGACGCGCTTCAAGTCGCCGACGTCGCGCGCCATCAGCCCGGCCTCGCGCTGAATCGCCACCGCCGCGAACGCCACCGCACCGCCGGTCATCAGGCCGGACAACGCCAAGGCCGCCAAGTGTTGCGTGATCACCGGCAGCGCGGCGCCGAAGAGCGCGAACCCGATCGACCACGCCACCGGCAAATGAAAACCGTGGCGATCGGCCATGCGGCCGGCCCACAGCGACAGGCCGATCGGCGCCAGGCCATACAAGCTCAGCAGCGCACCGACGGTCCATGCCGGGTGGCCCTGAGCGAGCACCGCCAGACTCGCCGCCACGCGCGTGGCCGCCATGCAGGCGTGCAGGCCGACGAGGGTGACGACGACGAAGACGAAGGCGTGGCGCGGAGCGGCTTGGGCAGACGGCGGCGATGCGGTAGTCATGAACGAAACCTTCGCGCTGTGCGCTCCGGTTCTGTGATCGCTTCGGAGTGGCCGGGCGCGCTCACTCCACCCCTTGCTCATCGTCTTCATTCGCCGCCATGCCGAGCAGCCCTTGCGCCTCGCGCGCGGGCATCGATTCGACACTGCGCAACTGGCGGCTCATCGCGCGCGTGCGCACCTCGGCGGCCTCGATCGTGGAGCTGGCTTCTTCGAGTTTCTTCTTCGTCCTGGCGAGCACATCGCCGAACTTGCCGAACTCGGTCTTCACCGCGCCGAGCACCTGCCAGACCTCGGCGCTGCGCTTTTCGAGGGCCAGCGTGCGAAAGCCCATCTGCAGGCTGTTCAGCGTGGCGAGCAGTGTGGTCGGACCAGCGAGCATGACCTTGTACTCGCGCTGCAGCACATCAACGAGCCCCGGCCGGCGCAGCGCTTCGGCATACAGGCCTTCGGTCGGTACAAAGAGGATGCCGAAGTCTGTCGTGTGAGGTGCGGCGATGTACTTGTCGCGGATCGACCGCGCCTCGTACTTCAAACGGTTCTCGATCGCGCGCGCCGAGACCTCGACCGCCTCCTTGTCGGCGCGCTCCTGCGCGTCGAGCAAACGCTCGTAGTCTTCTCGCGGAAACTTGGCGTCGATCGGCAACCAGACCGGCGCGCCGCCGCCCTTGTCGTCATGCCCCGGCAAACGGATTGCAAACTCGACGCGCTCGTTGCTGCCCGGCACGGTGGCCACGTTGCGGCCGTACTGCTCGGGCGTGAAGACATCGGCCAGCAGCGCTTCGAGTTGCACCTCGCCGAAGCTGCCGCGCGTCTTCACATTCGTCAGCACGCGATTGAGCGAGCCCACGTCGCGCGCCAGCGTCTGCATCTCACCCAGGCCCTTGTGCACCTGCTCTAGGCGCTCGGCGACCTGCTTGAAGCTCTCGCCGAGGCGCTGCTCCAGCGTCGCGGAGAGTTTTTCATCGACCGTGGCCCGCATCTGCTCCAGCTTTTGCGCGTTGTCGGCCTGGATCAACGTCAGCTTGGCCTCGACCGCTTGCCGCACCTCGCCCATGCGTTTGTCGTTGGCCTCGGCCAGCGAGCGCAACTGCTCGGCCTGCGCCTGGCCGAAGCGGTGCAGCGCCGCGTCCTGCGCCTCGCGCGCCGCACGCGTGTCGTCGCCGATGCGCTGCTGCATCGCGGCGAGCTGCGTGCGGAACGAATCGATCTGCTCGTTCTGCGTGCGCGCGACGTCGCTGCTTTGCGCGAGCAGCGTCTGCTGGAACGTCGCCAGCGTGGACGTCAGCTCCTGCCGCGTCGCACGGGCGCTGTCCTGTACGTCGTTGCGCAGGTTGCGTTCGAGCGCATCGCTGCTGTCGCGCCGGAAGACAAGCCAGAGAAGCACCAAAACGACAACGCCCAGCAGGACGAGCTGGGCGTAGGGGATCCAGGCGGGCATGCCGCCATTGTCACTCGGCTACGCGGGCAGGAAGTCCAGCGGCCAGGTCGTCACCATCTCCGCCACGTCTTTCGCCCCAAAGTCCAGCGTGCGAATGCGCGCCAGGATCTTGGCTTCGAGGTCGGGCGTCTTCAGCTCGCTCGAGATCACGCGCGCGCTCATGACCTCGCCCGACGGCGAAATCTTCAGCTCGACGACGACCTTGCCTTGCAGCGACGCGTCTTCGCGCAGCGCGCGGTTGTAGATCGAGTACAGCGAGCCCTTGCTGCGCTCCAGCACGATCTTGATGTCTTCCAACGAGCGCGACGCTTTGCCGCTGCCGCCCTTGGCGATCGAGCCGCCGTTGCGCGCACCGTCGCCGCTGCCCAGGCCCGTGCCGTTGCCTTTACCGCCGCCACCCCCACCGCCCGGCCCACCACCACCGCCACCGCCCGCCGCGCCTTCTACGAGCGTGGTCGCGCGGCCCGCGAGGCCACCGCCTCCGGTGTTGCGGCTGTAGGCGGCGGTGTTGATGCCGCCGCTGCCTCCCTGAGCATTCGAGGTGATCATCGAGCGGATCGGGATGCCGGCTTCGTTGCCCGCACCCACGCCCACGCCAACGCCGGTGCCCACTCCCGGGCCCTGCTTGATGTCGGTCTGCAGTTGCACGGCGACCGGCGCGCCGCGCAGCTCATTCAATTCCTTGCTCGACGCGAGCAGGCCGATGCCGGCAACGCGCTTGCGCGCCGCATCGACTTCACCCGGCGGCTTGCCTTCGATCGGATTGCGCGCTTCGGGCACCTTGGCGCCCTTGGCGGCTTCCTGCCGCGGCTCGGGGCGCTTGGGCTCCGGCGTTGCGGTCTTCTCGGCCGGCTTCGTCGGCTCGGCGACGCGCTCTTCTTTCTTCGCTTGCGGCGGTGGCGCCACCGGCTTGGGCACCGGCAGCACTTCGCGTTCCAACAGCAGCTTGGCCAGGCGCGGCGGCGCTTCCTGCGCGACGCGCACTTCCTTCGGCCGCGGCATCAGGATGAAGATAAGACACGCCAGCAGCACCACCGACAGGATGTTGCGCAGGTAGCGGCGAAAACGCTTCTCGTCTTCCGGCGAATACGCCCAGGCGAAGTACGGCGTGCGAAAACTCAACGCGGCGGCGCTCATGCTTTCGCGTCCTTCTTCGTCACCGCAAACGACACGTTGCTGAAGTCAGCGCGCGCCGCGGTCGCCATCACCTTGCGCAGCAGCGCATACGGAATGTCGCGGTCACCCATGATCGTCACCGCGCGGCCCTGGGCCTTGTTCTCTTCGCGCACGACCTTCTTGCTCGCATGCAGTGCCAGTTCGGCCTTCAGCGGTGCGATCTCGTCACCGACCGTGGCCAGCGCTTCGTTGACCGTCGTCACCTTGCGACCATCGACGAGGATGTCTTGACCGGCAACGACGATGACGACCGTCTCCTTCGGCAGCTTGTCGGCGCTCGATACCGGCAGCTTCACCGCCTTGGTCGACGTCAGGATCTCGACCCCCGTGGCGGACGACAACAGGAAGAACAACAGGATCGTGAAGATGTCGATCAACGACACCAGGTTCATGTCCATCGACATCTTGTTGCGCGACTTGCGCTCGGCGCGCTTTTGCAGCCCGGTGAGCTTCATGACTTCTTCACCAGCGGCGCGTCGCCGATCGAGATGTCGGGGAACATCGGGGTTGCACTGCCTTTGCCGAGCTTCGGCGCCGGCTTCTCGCGCACCGCATCCATCACATCGACGAGCACTTCGTACGATGTGTCGGGCTGCGCGAGCACGGTCGCATTGCCCTGCTTCGGAAAGCGCGTCTTCAACTGCTCGACGATCTGCGCCAGCGCGGCCGTGTCGTAGGCCTTGTTCTGATTCGGAATGCGCGCGATCAGGCCGCCGATCTTGTCACCGACTTCGAGCGCATCGGGGCGGATCACGACTTCGAGCTTGAGTTCATCGACCTTCAACTGCTCGACGCCCGAGGTCTGCGCCGGCAGCGACAGTTCGATCACCGACAGGCGCGTGAACACCGCGGTCGACAGCAGGAAAGGCACCAGCACGACGATCAAATTGATGAACGCCGTGACGTCCAACTCGGCTGTGTGTTTTCGAATGCGGCGCGATCGCATGGCAACTCCTTGTTGGATGCGTCAGCGATCAGCGGCCGGTCGACTGCTCGGCCTTCAGGCGCTGCGTCACGTTCAAAAAGCTGATCTTCGCGGCTTCGAGGCCATCGACGATCTCGCTCGTACGCGCTTGCAGGAAAGAGTGGATCAGCAAAAACGGAATCGCAATCGCCAGCGCGAACGCGGTGTTGTTCATCGCGATCGAGATCGACGCCGACAGCAGCTCGGCCTTCTCCGCCGG
>JANMHY010000362.1:0-4008 GCA_031375525.1 Burkholderiales bacterium | reverse complement strand
CACGTTGGCGTACAGGCCGGTCAGGCGCTGGTCGGACATGATGGCCAGCGTCTTCAGCTTGCCGGCGGCGACGAAGCTGCTCACCTCCGCCGGGCTGACGGCGATGGCATCGACATGCCCGCCCATCAGGCCCTGCACCGCAGGCGCCGCGCCCTGGAACGGCACATGGTTGAACTTGGCGCCGGTCTTTTCTTCCACCGCCGCGGCCGCGAGGTGCCAGATCGAGCCGGCGCCGGCGTTGCCCATCGACACTTCGCCGGGTTTGCTCTTGGCGTGGGCGAGGAATTCTTCGACGGTCTTCCACGGCGCATCGGCGCGCACGGTGATCGTGCCCGGGTCGCCGTTCAGGCGCGCGATCGGAATGAAGTCGGCGCTGGTGAACTTGATCATGCCCATGTGCGGAATGATCGCCAGCTCCGAGATCAGCACGCTGACCTTGTAGCCGTCGGGCGTGGCGCGCTGCACTTCGCCCATGCCCAGGCCGCCGCTGACCCCCGGTTTGTTGGTGACGATGATCGGCTGCGCGATGTACTTGCGCGCGGCCTCGGCGTAGTTGCGCGTCATCACGTCGGTGCCGCCGCCGGCGGAAGACGGCACGATGAATTCGATCGGGCGGTCGGGGTAGCCGGCGGCCGTTGCGAGCGACGTGCACAGGGTGGCGGCCAGCAATACGAGTCTGCGTTTCAAGTTGGTCTCCTGAAAAGGTTCAACGGGTCATCCACTGCAAGGGCCACGATGGCGTTGTTCATGCAGATCTGTTGAATGGGAGGGCGGCTTGTTTCAGAGCACCGCGAGAAAGCCGCCGTCCACATACACGACCTGGCCGTTGACGAAGTCCGATGCGCGCGAGGCGAGGAAGATGGCCGCACCCACCAGCTCGTCGGGCTTGCCCCAGCGCTGCGCGGGCGTGCGGTCCTTGACCCAGGCGTCGAACTTGGGATCGTTCATCAGCGCGGTGTTCATCTCGGTGGCCATGTAGCCAGGGCCGATGGCGTTGGCCTGGATGCCGTGGATCGCCCACTCGGCCGTCATGGCGCGCGTCAGCATCTTGATGCCGCCCTTGGCCGCCGTGTAGGGGGCCACCGTGGCGCGCGCGCCTTCGCTCGTGAGCGAGGCGATGTTGACGATCTTGCCGCCGCGGCCGCGCGCGATCATGCGGCGCGCGGCTTCGCGGCCGACGAGAAAGGCGCTGGTGAGGTTGACGTCGATCACGCGCTGCCAGTCGGCAAGGGCGAGCTCGACCATCGGCTTGCGGAACTGGATGCCGGCGTTGTTGACGAGGATGTCGATCTCCACGCCCTGGCGGTCGAGCGCCTCGAACGCGCCGACCACCGCCGCTTCGTTGACCACGTCGAACGGCGCTTCGAACACGGTGTGACCTTGCGCACGCAGCGCCTGCGCGGATTCGCCGACGCGTTTGGCGTCGGTGCCGTTCAGCACCACGCGCGCGCCGGCCGCGGCCATGCCGGCTGCGATGCCCTGGCCCAGACCGCGCGACGAGCCGGTGACGAGCGCGGTGCGGCCTTCGAGACTGAACAGTTGGGTGGACATGACGCTCCTCAAGCCGCGCTGCGGCGCACGATCAAGTCGCTGCGCTCGAACACGGCGGGTTGCAGATCGACGCCGAGGCCGGGGCCATCCATCGGATAGACATACCCGCCTTCGATGCGCGGCACCGCGGTGACGAGTTCGTTGTACCAGCCCTTGTAGAAAGCGCGCACCGATTCCTGGATTAGCGTGTTCGGCTGGCTGAACGACATGTGGATCGCGGCGGCAAAGCCGACCGGGCCGATGCAATCGTGCGGCGCAAACGGCCGGTGGTAGGTCTCGGCCATCGCGGCGATCTTGCGGCCTTCGGTCAGGCCGCCGCTCCAGCACAGATCGACCATGACGACATGCATCGCGTCGCGGTCGAGCATGTCCTTGTACGGCCAACGCGAGCCGAGCGTTTCACTCGCGCAGACCCAGACGTCGGTGCTGCGCGCGTACTCGGCCAGCGCCTGCGGCGAGTTCATGCGGATCGGGTCTTCGTACCAGCGCGGCTTGTAGGGCTCCAGCGCGCGCGCGATTTCCTTGGCGGCCGGCAGGTTCCACAGCGAGTGGAACTCGACCATGATCTCCATGCGGTCGCCGACGGCCTTGCGGATCTTCTCGAAAGGCTCGATGGCCTTCTTCATCTGCGCGGCGGTGATGTACAGGCCCTTGGTCTCGGCTGCGTGCGGATCGAACGGCCAGATCTTCATCGCGCCGATGCCGTTGGCGAGCAGGTCTTCGGCCAGCGCGTCGGCGCGGTTCATGAAACCGTCGAGGTCTTCGTACGGCCCCTGCGTCTGCCCGAGCGCCCAGTTCGACACCGGCTTGATGTTCTTCGAGCGCACGTAACCGGTGCCGGCGCAGGTGTTGTACACGCGCAGCTTGTCGTGGCACAGGCCGCCGAGCATCTGGTGCACCGGCTGGTTGCAGACCTTGCCGAACAAATCCCACAGCGCGATATCGATCGCCGACGCGGCGCGGTACTCGACGCCGGTGGACGATTGCGCCATCGGCAGGTTCAGCATTTCCTTGTGCAACGCTTCGATGTGCAGCGGGTCGCGGCCGAGCAGGCGGGCGGCCAGCGTGTCGTGGATATGCGCTTCGACCGCGCCGGCGCCGTAGAAGGTTTCGCCGAGACCGATGACGCCGGCATCGGTGTGCACGCGGGCCCAGATGACGTTGGAAAACTCTTCCGTGCGAAGGGTCTCGATGGCGGTGATCTTCATGCGGTCGGAGCGGCCTTGGGTTAGCAAAAGAATATGGTGATATTTCACAACTTCTATCCGGGATTTCACCTATGTCTGGCGTGGCCATTGGTGTGCCCGAAGGACGACCTCGCTCGGCCGTCATTTCGCTTCTAATATGTCAGCGTTTCGCCTAATATGCAGTGACATGCAAAGCCGAAAGAGCGCAGGGAACACGATGCCAAGCAAAGCACGCAAGCGGCCGCGACTGATCGAGGTGCCCCGGCTCGTGCCGGCCGCCAAACCAAAGGCCCCCGTTCGCACGGCCAGCCCGCTGAACCAGTTCGAGCAGGCCTACGAAGCCATCGAGGAGCGCCTGGTGCGCTGTGAGTTGGCGCCGGGCCGCTACCTCGCGTTGCAGGAGCTGCAGCAGATGGTCGGCTTCGGCCGTACGCCGGTGCACCAGGCCGTCAGCCGCCTGGCGGCCGACACGCTGATCACTGTGCACCCGCGGCGCGGCTTGCAGGTGGCGCCGATCGATCTGGCACGCGAACGCGTGCTGTTGCAACTGCGCCGCGACATGGAGCGCTTCGTCATCCGTCTGGCCTGCGAGCGATCGAGTGCGATGCACCGCAACCAGATGCTGCACCTGAAGCGACAGCTCTCAGAGGGCCGCGATGTGATCACGCTCGAATCGTTCAACAGCGTGGACCGTCGCCTAGACCGGCTGTTCCTGGCGATCGCGGGTGAGCCGTTCGTCGAGAACACGCTGCGCCCGCTGCACACGATTTTCCGCCGCATCGGCTGGCTGTATCACGCCAAGACCACGGCGCACAGCAACCTGCAAGGCACGATCGACGCCCACCTGGCTTTGCTCGACGCCGTCGCCAACCGTCAGACCGACGCTGCGATCAAGGCCTCCGACGAGTTGATCTCATGGGTCGATAGCATGTTCGAAGCGCTCGAACGCGAGATCGACCCGAGCCTGCTCGATTGCAGCCTCAGTGACCTTGTGGTCTAGAGCACCTCGCTCGCAAAGTCCGCCAGCCGCGAACGCTCTCCGCGCGCCAACGTCAGGTGGCCGCTGTGCGGCCAGCCCTTGAAGCGATCGACCGCAAACGTCAGGCCCGATGAACCTTCCGTGAGGTACGGCGTGTCGATCTGCGCCAGATTCCCCAGGCAGATGATCTTCGTGCCCGGCCCGGCGCGTGTGATCAGCGTCTTCATCTGTTTGGGTGTCAGGTTCTGCGCCTCGTCGATGAGTACGAACTTGTTCAGGAAAGTGCGGCCG
>JANMHY010000617.1:0-1930 GCA_031375525.1 Burkholderiales bacterium | reverse complement strand
GCGCCGGTGTGGCAGGTCTATGCGCACACCATCGAACGCATGGGCGCCAAGCCGACATTGGTCGAGTGGGACACCGCGTTGCCGGCGTTCGACGTGCTGCTCGGCGAAGCACACGAGGCCGATCGCGTGGCGCGCGCGGTGCTGTCATGACGCGGGCCGAGCGCCGGGCCGCTCCCAAGCCGGACCGCATCCCCTCGGGGGATCGGCCGACGTACCCGTCGGGCGAGGGGCTCACATGACCCGCGAGGCCTTGCGCCAACAGTTGTTGCTGCGTGCGCTGTGGCGCGATGGCGCGGCGCTGCAAGGCTGGGTGCGTGCACCGGCGCGCGCGTCGGCCGCGCAAGGCGTGGCAACGTACCGCAGCAACGCCGGCGCGCTGGCCGAGCGCGCACTCGGCAGCGCCTTCCCCACCATCTCTGCGTTGATCGGCGCCGAGTCGTTTGCGTCGCTGGCGCGCCACTTCTGGCACGAACATCCGCCGGTGCGCGGCGATGTCGGTGAGTGGGGCGAGGCCTTGCCGGCCTTCATCGCCGACAGCGACCAACTGGCCGGCGAGCCGTATCTGGCCGACAGCGCGCGGCTCGATTGGGCCGTGCATGGCGCAACGCGCGCTGCCGACGCCAGCGCCGCGTCGCCGCCGGCGCTCGAAGCGCTGGCCAGCACCGACCCGGCGCTGCTGCGGCTGCAGCTCGCCGCCGGCGCCACCGTCGTCGACAGCCGCTGGCCCATCGCCACCGTCTGGCAGGCCCACCACCACGACGAACCGTTCGACAGCGTGCGCGCGGCGTTCGAGGCTGGCCGCCAAGAAACCGCTCTGGTCTGGCGCGACGACGGCTTTGTCATTCACGTCGAAGCCCTCGACGCTGCCGACGCCTCGTTCACCGCCGCCTTGACCCGCGGCCACTGCCTGGCCGCAGCGCTCGATGCCGCCGGCGCCGACTTTGCTTTTGACCGCTGGTTGGCGCGCGCCTTGCGTTCGCGCTGGCTGATTGCCCTTCTCACACCATCGACACCATGAACCTCATCGCTGCCGCACTGCAAACCGCCCGCCACGTCATCGCCGCACTCGAACAAGCGCAGCCGCTGGCGCAACTCGCTGCACGCCTGTACGTCGGGCATGCCTTCTTCCTGTCTGGCTTGACCAAGATCCGCGACTGGGACACGACGCTCGCGCTGTTCATGGATGAGTACCACGTGCCGCTGCTGCCCGCCAATGTCGCCGCCGTGATGGGCACCGCGGGCGAGCTGGTGCTGCCGGTGCTGCTCGTGCTCGGCCTGGCCGGGCGCTTCGCGGCAGCGGGCCTGTTCGTCATCAACGCGGTCGCCGTGGTCAGCCTGATGGACATCGCCGGCCCCGCGCTGCAGCAGCATGTGTTCTGGGGCAGCCTGCTCATCGGCCTGCTGCTGTGGGGACCGGGGCGCTGGTCGCTCGACCGTTTTGTCGCGCCGCGGCTGGCCGCCCTCGGCCCGTACACTCGCGCCGCTTAAGACAAGGACTGTTCATGCCGCTGTTTCATCGCCGTCACGTCATCGCTGTTGTTGCCGCTGCCCCTTGGGCGATCGCCTCGCGCGCGCAGACCGCGCCCGATGCCTGGGCCAAGATCGAAGCGGCCGCCAAGGGCCAGACGGTCTACATGAACGCCTGGGCCGGCAGCGAGCGCATCAACGCCTATCTGCAATGGGCGGCGGGCGAGTTGGCGCAGCGCTGGGGCATCAAGTTGGAGCACGTCAAGATCACCGACACCGCAGAGGCCGTGAAGCGCGTGCGCGCGGAGAAAACCGCGGGCCGCACGAGCGACGGCACGGTCGATCTGGTGTGGATCAACGGCGAGAACTTTCTGGCGATGAAAAAGGAAGGCCTGCTGTTCGGCCCGTGGAGCGAGCAGTTGCCGAGCTACGCCGCGGTCGACACCGCCGGCAAGCCGACGAC
>JANMHY010000600.1:0-12512 GCA_031375525.1 Burkholderiales bacterium | reverse complement strand
AGTACACGCGCCGACCCCAAGGCTTGAGCTCCTCGCCGTCGCATACGCAACCCCCCACCGGCCGGCCCCAAGCCTTGCGGGAGACGAACATGCTTGGGTAAGTGTGAACGGCAAGCCGCGGGCATCGAGCCCGCGGCTTGCCGGCGCGCTGAAGGCGCGCGTCTGCGCGCGAGCCGGGCTCGATGCCCGGCTTGTGTGCTTCTCCCCAAATAAAAGTCGGTGCTTTGCGCAGAGCCGTGGGCGGGTGCGCGGCGGCGCGCCTGTGCGGCGGCGAGGAGCACAGGGATTCGGTCGGCGCGTGTACTCACGCGCTTCGTGAACTGACTCACCGCGTCTGTCCGAGCGCAACGAACGCAGTGAGTGAAGCGAGTTATGCGGTGCGACCTAATCCCGAGCACCGCAGCGTAGTCGGCGCGCCTTTGGCGCCGACCGCCGCAGTGGCGCGCCGCCGCGCACCCGCCCACGGCTTTGCGCTCTTCACATCATCACCAGGGGTCGTCAGTTTTTCGCAGACGGGAACAAACGCGACATCTTCATCACACGCACCTGGTTGTCCACGCTCGTCACGCCGGCCACCGCTGAAGTGACCTGCTCGGTGGCTGCGCGCTCGTCGTCGCTGACGACGATGCCCGACAGCTTCACCGCACCGCCCGCGGCTTCGATCGTCACGTCCACACCCTCGGTCGCTTCGCTACCGCGCAGCGCGGCGCGAACCCGCGCACTCAGCGCCATGCCTTGCAGCAGCGCCAGCGACGCCGGCGTCTCGGCAAATTCCGGCCGCAACAGCAGCGCCTTGATCTGCTGCACGCAGGAGTCCACCGACAGCCGATCTGTGTTGAGCACCACGTCGAACAGCACCGGATCGCCCCACGTCACGCCGAACTGCTCGTTCATGCGCGAGGCGTTGGACTCGTCGCTGCGCTGGATTTCCTTCTCCGCCAGGTCGCGGTCGTCGGTATCGAGTTCGGCCATCAGCCACTGCACGCGTTTCTCGAACGGACGCATGATGCGGATGCACGGCACATGCGGCACCGCGCGCAGCAAGGCGGTGGCGCCCCAGCCGCGCAGCACGACGTTGCCGCGCGCGGCGGTTTCCAGCACTTCTTCGGCGGTGTAGACGGCGATGCTGGCGCGGTCGGTGCGAAAACGCTCGATGGCGCCGGCCTTGCCGGCGCGCAGCCGGCTGATCAGGCTCTTCGGCACATGCATCTTGCTCGCCACGCGCTCGGCCACCTCGTGCTGCAGCGTCGCCAGGCTCAGCTCCTGCGCCAACTGCTCGGCGATGTCCTGGGCCAGCGAGCCCATGCCTTGGGTCAATGCGACGACTGGCATGTTCTGTCCTTTCAGTCCACGGGCCGTTCGGCAGCAAACTCGTCCACCTTCGGTGCGCGCACCAGGGCGATCGCTTTCGAGATCAACGGCCAGCACAGCATCAGCAGCGCCAGCGTCGTGATCGTGCCGACCAGCGGGTTGGCCCACATGATCGACAGTTCGCCCTGCGAGACCAGCATGGCCTGGCGGAACGAATCTTCGGCCTTGTCGCCGAGCACGAGGGCCAGCACCAGCGGCGCCAGCGGGTAATCGAGCTTCTTGAAGACGTAGCCGACGATGCCGAAGCCGAGCATGAACCAGATGTCGAGCATCGCGTTGTGCACCGTGTAGGCGCCGATGGCGCAGATGACGATGATCACCGGCGCGATGATCGAGAACGGGATGCGCAGGATCGAGGCGAACAGCGGCACGGTGGACAGCACGACGATCAGGCCGACCAGGTTGCCGAGGTACATGCTGGCAATCAGGCCCCAGACGAACTCCTTCTGCTCGACGAACAGCAGCGGCCCCGGTTGCAGGCCCCAGATCAGCAGGCCACCCAACAGCACGGCCGCCGTCGGTGAGCCGGGAATGCCCAGGGCCAGCATCGGCAGCAGCGCGCTGGTGCCGGCGGCATGCGCCGCGGTCTCGGGCGCGATCACGCCTTCGATCTCGCCGGTGCCGAACTTCGCGCCGTTCTTGCTCATCTTCTTGGCCAGGCCATAGCTCATGAAGGAGGCCGGCGTGGCGCCGCCGGGCGTGATGCCCATCCAGATGCCAACCAGCGATGAGCGCAGCGACGTCACCCAATAGCGCGGCAACTGCTTCCAGGTTTCCCACACGACCTTGGCGTTGATCTTGGCCGACTTGCCCTGGAACTGCAGGCCCTCCTCCATCGACAACAGGATCTCGCCGATACCGAACAGGCCGATCACGGCGATCAGGAAGTCGAAACCGCGCATCAGGTCGGGCAGGCCGAAAGTCATGCGCAACTGGCCGGTCACGGTGTCCATGCCGACCGCGGCCAGCGCGAAGCCGAGTGCCATCGAGACCAATATCTTGAACGGATTGCCCTTGCCCATGCCGACGAAGGAGCAGAAGGTCAGCAGGTAAACCGCGAAGAACTCTGGCGCGCCGAATTTGAGCGCGAACTTGGCCACCAGCGGGGCCAGGAATGTGATCATCAGCACCGCCACCAGCGCACCGATGAACGACGAGGTGAAGGCCGCCGTCAACGCCTGGCCTGCCTGGCCTTTCTGCGCCATCGGATAACCGTCGAAGGTGGTGGCCACCGACCAGGGCTCGCCCGGGATATTGAACAGGATCGAGGTGATGGCGCCGCCGAACAGCGCACCCCAATACAGGCACGACAGCATCACGATCGCCGAGGTCGGCGACATCGTGAACGTGAGCGGCAGCAGGATAGCGACGCCGTTGGCGCCGCCCAGGCCCGGCAGCACGCCGATGAGCACGCCGAGGATGATGCCGACGAACATCAGACCGATGTTCAACGGCGAGAGCACGACGGCAAAGCCGTTCAACAGGGAGCCGAGTTCTTCCATGACGGTGGGTTCCTGTCAGTAGCCGAGGAAACGAAGCGGCTCGAGCGCGCCCTTGTACAGCGGCACCTTGAACCAGACCTCGAACATCAAGAAGAACAACGCGTTGACGGCCACGCCGATGATGACGCTCTTCACCGCCGAGTACTTGCCGAGCACGATCATGAACAGCGCGATGAAGATCGCCGAGGCCACGTAGAGGCCGAGCAACATGATCGCGCCGACATAGATCACAGAAGGCACGAACACCGACAGCACGCGCCGCAGTTGCACGCTGTCGACGAAGGTGCTGTCGTCGTTCTTTCTTGCACGCAGCGACTGCACGAAAATCGCCACGCCGCTGATCAGCAGGATCAGGCCGACGTAGAACGGGAAGTAGCCGGCCCCCGGACCATCGCTGGTCCACTCGGCCCCGAGTCGTCGCGCTTCGATGACCTCGACCAGGCCGATCACGGCCAGGCAAGCAGCGACAACGGCGTCGACGGTCGAATTGCGGGCGACGGTGCGGCCCGGCGCTTCACTGCTGCTGCTGTCTGGTTGCGACATCGCGCGCTCCTGTGCGATCGGAATGAGACCCGCCGCGGCCTGCTGCGCGCGGCCGGGGCTCGTGAACCTTGAATGCTCGGGAAGGCGGCAGGCGCTTGTCAGCGCCAGCGCGGGCAGTTACGGCTTGGCGAGGAAGCCGGCCTCGGTCATCAGCGCGCGGTGCATCAACTCGGCGGAGCTGAGCCACTTGACGAAGTCGGTGCCAGACATCGCGGTCTGGTTGAAGGCGCCCTTTTCCATGTAGTCCTTCCAGTCCGGCGTCGCCCGCACCTTGTTCATCAGATCGACGTAGAACGCCACCTGCTCCGGCGTCACGCCCGGGGCCATGAAGATGCCGCGCAGCATCACGTAGTCGGTTTTCACGCCGGCTTCGGAACAGGTCGGGATGTCGTTCCACGACTGCGTGGCGGTGATCTTTTCCTTGTACGGCATGCGCGTGTCGTCGAACACGCACAACGGCCGCAGCGCGCCGGCGCGCCACTGCGCCACCGCTTCGATCGGGTTGTTGACCGTCGAGTCGATGTGCTTGCCCACCAGTTGCACCGCCACTTCGCCGCCGCCCTTGTACGGCACGTAGATGAACTTGGTGCCGGTCGCCTTCTCGAGGCCGACGGTGAGGATCTGGTCTTCCTGCTTGGAGCCGGTGCCGCCCATTTTCATCTTGCTCGGGCCTGCCGCCTTGACCGCGGCGACGAACTCCGACGCCGTCTTGTACGGCGCCTCGGCGTTGACCCAGAGCACGAACTGGTCGAGCGCCATCATCGACACCGGCGTCATGTCCTTCCAGTTGAAGGGCACGCCGGTGGCCATCGGCGTGGTGAACAGGTTGGACAGCGTGACGATGATCTTGTGCGGGTTGCCCTTGGCCTCTTTGACTTCGAGGAAGCCCTCGGCGCCGGCGCCGCCGGACTTGTTGACGACGACCATCGACTCCTTCATCAGCTTGTGCTTGACGATGATGCCCTGCACCAGCCGCGCCATCTGGTCGGCGCCACCGCCCGTGCCGGCCGGCACGACGAACTCGACGGGCTTGGCCGGCTCCCACGCAGCGTGCGCAGGGGCCGCGAACAACGCGGCTGCGGCACAGGCCATCGCCGCGAAATGGGTGATCGGGGAGCGGTCTTGCGTCGGACGGCCGAAAGCGAATTGAGCGGGCATGGTCGTGTCTCCAGTCGGTGTTGTCGGTCAGGAGTGAGAGGCCGCCTTGGCCGCTGCGCCATGTCACTCCGCAGTTGATATTGTGATCGTCGGCAGGTCCGCGAGAACTTCTATTGACCGCAGTCAAGATCAAGGGACAACCCGCCCCGTCGCCGATGCGCGAGGCCTGTCACGATGGCGCCCAGGCCCACCGCATGCAACCCTGAGTCTCAGTTCGTACCGAACTGGATGCTGGCCAGCGTGACCCGGTTGCCGCCGCGCTGGCGCGCTTCGGCCAGCGCCAATTCGCAGGCGCTGCGCAGGTCGTCCTGCGTCTGCGCCGTGTGCGGAAAACTGGCCACGCCCATCGACACGGTGAAGCCGATGTCGCGGCCCTCGTGGGCCACGATCTGGGTGGCGCATTGGCGCCGGAAGCCTTCCATGCGCGAATGCGCGGTGGCCAGGCCGACGCCCGATAGCAGCACGGTGAAGCGGTTGTCGTCGTAGCGGCACGAGGCGTCCAGGGCCCGCGTGTTGCTGCGCAGCAACCGGCCGAGCGCCTCGAGCACGCGCGGACGCACCGCGGCGCCGAGCGCGGCCACGTCGTCGGCGAGGGCGTCGATCTCGATCGACACCAGCGCAAACTCGCGGTGCTCGCGCGTTGACAGATCGACTTCGCGCCGCAACTGATCTTCGAAGTTCGCGCGGTTGGACAGACCGGTGGCCGTGTCGCGTGGCGACTGCGCGCCCTGGACTTCGCGGCGCAATTGCACGTTGGCCAGTTGCTGTTGCTCCAGCTGCTCGAGTGCGTTGCGCAATTGGGTTTCGCGGCGGCGTTCGGGCGCCAGGTCGTGCCAGACGGCGGCCAGCAGCCACTGGCCATCGGGGCCGGCCAAGCGCTGACGCAGCACCTCGAACTCGCGGCGCACGCCGCCGAGTTCGACCTTGTGCTCGGCGGCGGTCGGATCGGCCTGGGCCGCGGCAGCCTGCTCGGCCACCCGCAACGCCGTTGCGGCCTCACCGAACAGTTCGGCCTCCAGACCCTGCGGCCGACCGATCAAGGTCTCGGCGGGCCGGCCCAGCCACTGCGCCATGACGGCGTTGACATGCAGCCAGGCACCGCTGGCGCCGTCCTTGAGGACCAGCCCGCGCTCGGCATGGGCCACCAATGCGGGCGCGAGCGGGGCCAGGCAGGCAGCCAATCGAGGATCGAGTACCGGGGCGGGCATACGGCAATGGTAGCCACCGGCGCGGCTCGGCCCACAACACGGGCTCGGGAGATCGGCTAGGCGCTTGTTGTGGCTATAATCGCCGGCTTTTCTGACCTACCCGCGCCACCAGCAGAGTGCGGGCGAAACAAAGGATTTCCCGTTTCATGACCACGATCCGCGTCAAAGAGAATGAGCCTTTCGATGTGGCCCTGCGCCGCTTCAAGCGCACTATCGAAAAACTGGGCTTGCTCACCGACCTGCGGGCTCGCGAGTTCTATGAGAAGCCCACCGCCGAGCGCAAGCGCAAGAAGGCCGCGGCGGTGAAGCGCCACTACAAGCGCGTGCGCTCGATGCAGTTGCCGAAGAAGCTGTACTGATCGGCCCCGCTGTTTGTGAATCCGAGCCCGCGCGGGAAGCCGCAGCGGGCTCGTTTCGTTTCTGGAGATTGGCATGACAACGTTGAGAGACCGCATCACCGAAGACATGAAGAGCGCGCTGCGCGCCAAGGACGCCGAGCGGCTCGGCACGATCCGTTTTCTGCTGGCCGCGATCAAGCAGCGCGAAGTCGATGAGCGCATCGTGCTCGACGACGTGCAGGTTATTGCGGTGCTCGACAAGATGGTCAAGCAGCGCAAAGACTCGATCACAGCGTTCGCGCAGGCCGGCCGCACCGACCTCCTCGACAAGGAAACGGCGGAGATGAAAGTGCTCGAAGGCTACTTGCCGCAGCGCCTGTCAACCGATGAGGTGGCGGCTGAGGTAACGCGCATCGTCAAGGACCTCGGCGCTGCGGGCCCCGGCGACATGGGCAAGGTGATGGCCGCGGTGAAGGCGCAGCTCGCGGGCAAGGCCGACATGGGCATGGTCTCGGCAGCGGTCAAGGCAGCACTGAAGTGAACCTGCCCTTGCGCCAAGTCGCCGCCGACGTCTGCGTCGCCCCGCAACTCACGCCCGACGCGATGGCCGAAGTGGCGCGCGCGGGCTTTCGCAGCGTGGTCAACAACCGGCCCGACTTCGAGCATGGTCCGGATCAACCCACCAACGCCGCGATCGAAGCAGCCGCCATTGCAGCAGGCCTCGAGTACCGCTTCCTGCCCGTCAGCGGCGCCGGCCAGACGGCCGAGCAGATCGCTGCATTTGCCGCGCTGCTCGACGAGTTGCCGCGCCCCTTGCTCGCGTTTTGCCGCAGCGGCGCACGCTCGACCAACCTGTTCGTCCAGGCGCAACACAGTGCCGGTACGTAGGGGTTAGAACCGCTTTATCGAGGGGCAGCGTACTGACACCATCGCGGGGTCGTCATTTGTCCGGCGCGCCGAGCCGCGAGGAGCTTGCTCATGGGTTCATTGCTGTCACTGTCGCGTGGTATCGACTACGTGACCGATCGCTTCGCGCTCCTTGCCAAGTGGGCGGTCTTCGCGTCGTGCTTCATCAGCGCCGCGAACGCCATAGTGCGCTACGTCTTCAATTACAGCTCGAACGCGTACCTCGAGATCCAGTGGTACCTGTTTGCCGCCTGCGTGATGCTGGGCGCGGCGCAGGTGCTGCGTGTCAACGAGCATGTTCGCGTCGATGTGCTCTATGGCATGGGCTCCGGCAAGACCAAGGCCTTGATCGACCTCGCCGGCCTGGTCTTCTTTTTGCTGCCGGTGATGATGGTGATGATCTACTTCTCCTGGCCGCTGTTCCAGAAGATGTACCTCTCCGGCGAAATGTCGAGCAACGCCGGCGGCTTGATCCGCTGGCCGGCGATGCTGATGCTGCCGCTGGGCTTTGCGCTGCTGCTGGTCCAGGGCGTCTCCGAGATCATCAAGCGCGTGGCCTGGTTGGCGCACAAGTACGACGCCGATTTCCACTACGAGAGGCCGCTTCACTGACGATGCAGAGCTTTGCCCCGCTGATGTTCGCGGGGCTGATCCTGGTCATGCTGATCGGCTTCCCGGTCGCCTTCTCGCTGGCAGCGCTGGGGCTGGGCTGCGGTTTCTTCGCCGTCTACATGGGCTGGTTCCCGGCCTCGTTCATGACCGCGCTGCCGCTCAACGTGTTCGGCATCCTGTCCAACGACCTGCTGCTGGCGATCCCGTTCTTCACGCTGATGGGCACCATGCTCGAGCGCTGCGGCCTGGCCGAGGACATGCTCGACTCGATGGGCCAGCTCTTCGGACCGGTGCGCGGCGGCCTGGGCTACTCCGTCATCATCGTTGGCTTCATCCTCGGCGCCATCACCGGCACCGTGGCCGGGCAGGTGATCGCCATGGCGATGATCTCGCTGCCGGTGATGATGCGCTGGGGTTACAACATGCGTTACGCCACCGGCGTGCTCGCAGCCTCGGGCACGATCACGCAGCTGGTGCCGCCGTCGCTGGTGCTGATCGTGCTGGCCGACCAGCTCGGCAAGCCGGTGGGCGACATGTACAAGGGCGCCTGGGGGCCCTCGATCCTGCAGATCGTGCTCTTCGCGCTCTACACCTTCCTGCTGTCGCGTATCAAGCCCGAGCATGTGCCCGGTGTGCCCAAGACCGCGCGCACGCTCGAAGGCTGGGCGTTGTGGTCGAAGTGCCTGCGCGGCATCGTCCCCTCGGCCGTGCTGATCTTCACCGTGCTCGGCAGCATGGGCGGTTTGCCGGGCATCAACACCGCGGTGGCCACGCCCACCGAAGCCGGCGCGATGGGCGCGGTGGGCGCCTTCATCCTGGCCGCGCTGCACAAGCGGCTGACGTGGGTCCTGGTCAAGGAAGCGCTGGTCAGCACGATGCGGCTGACGGCGATGGTGGTCTTCATCCTGATCGGCTCACGCGTCTTCTCGCTCGTCTTCCAGGGCGTGGACGGCGCGATCTGGATCGAGCACATGTTGTCGGGTCTGCCAGGAGGTCAGGTCGGCTTCCTGATCGCAGTCAACATCTTCATCTTCTTCCTCGCCTTCTTTCTCGACTTCTTCGAGATCGCGTTCATCATCATCCCGTTCCTGGCGCCGGTGGCGGCCAAGCTCGGCATCGACCTGGTCTGGTTCGGCGTGATGATCTGCGTCAACATGCAGACCAGCTTCATGCACCCGCCGTTCGGCTTCGCGCTGTTTTACCTGCGCGGCATCGCCGACACGCTGTTCAAGAACAAGGCACTGCCGCGCAAGGTCGAGTCCAGGGACATCTACATGGGCGCGATTCCGTGGATCGCGATGCAGTTGGTGCTGGTGGCGGTGGTCATCTTCTTCCCGCAGACGGTGACCGTTTTCCTGGACAAGGCAAAGGTGCTCGACATCAACAAGGCCGGTGATGCGATCGAGAAGATGGGCGGCGGGCGCAGCAGGCCCGCTGAAGTTGCGGACGATCCAGCGAAGGCGGCGGCACCGGCGGACGCCGCCTCGGCCGCTGCCGAGGACGATCCGATGGAAGCCGTGCGTCGTGCGCTGGAGCAGGACAAGGCGAAGAAGTGAAAAGGGGCTGCGGCACCCTGCGCCGCAGCCCCCTTGTGAAGCGTCGTCAGCGCGCCGCCCGTCCCGCGGGCAGCGCGGCATTCACAGCTTGGCGCTCTGCATGTAGTCGTCGAAGCCCGCCTCGGTGAAGCGGAACCACAAGTTGGCGTCGCGGCGGAATACGGCGTAGTCCTCGTAGACTTTCTTCCACGCCGGATTGGTGGCCGAGAGCTCCGAGTACAGCGCCATCGACTCCTTGAACGCGCCATCCATCAGGTCCTTCGGGAACCGGAACAGCTTGGTGCCGCCGGCCACCAAGCGCTTCAAAGCAGCGGAGTTGCGCGCGTCGTACTTGGCCTGCATGTCGGTGTGGGCGTAGGCCGACGCACACTCGATGATCGCCTTGTACTCGGGCGAAAGCGCCTCGTAGGCCTTGATGTTGACGTGCAGGTCGAGTTGCGGGCCGCCCTCCCAGTAGCCTGGGTAGCCGTAGTTCTGCGCGATCTTCTGGAAGCCGAGCTTCTCGTCGTCGTACGGGCCGACCCACTCGGCCGCATCGATCGTGCCCTTCTCCAGCGCGGTGTAGATCTCGCCGCCGGGGATGTTGGCGGCCACGCCGCCCATGCGCTCCCAGACCTTGCCGCTGAAACCGCCGGTGCGGAACTTGAGGCCCTTGATGTCGGCCAGCGACTTGATCTCCTTGCGGAACCAACCGCCCATCTGCGCCCCGGTGTTGCCCATCGGGAAGCTGATGATGTTGTAGTTGGCGTAGAACTCGCGCATCAGCTTCAGGCCGTTGCCCTCGTACATCCAGGCCGTCATCTGGCGGCTGTTCAGGCCGAAGGGAATCGCGCAGCCGATGGCAAAGGTCGGATCCTTGCCGAAGTAGTAGTACGGCGCCGTGTTGGCGCATTCGACGGTGCCGGCCTGCACCGCATCGACGGTGCCGAACGCCGGCACGATCTCGCCGGCGGCATGCGTCGAGATCACGAACTTGCCGCCGGTCATGTCGCTGACCTTCTTGGCGAACACGTCGGCGACGCCGAACAGCGTGTCGAGCGACTTCGGAAAACTCGACGTAAGACGCCAGCGGATGGCGGCTTGTGCATGCACCGCGGGCGCGACGCCAGCAGCCAGCACGCCGGCCAGGCCGGCACCGTGTACGAAGGAACGACGTTCCATGGAGACACTCCTGAGAGGTAGACAATGCGACGCGCAGATTCTAGGTAGCGCCCCGAGGCCTCCGCAGGGGGTTTCCCCCTGTCAACCGTCAAGCCCCAGCCACCTTCATGCGCTCGATCAACACCGAGCCGGTGGTCTTGCTGCCCGACGTATAGACATCGGCGCCCACGGCGACGATGCCCTTCAACATCTCGCGCAGGTTGCCGGCGATGGTGATCTCGTGCACCGGATGGACCATGCGCCCGCCCTCGACCCAGAAGCCGGCGGCGCCGCGCGAGTAGTCGCCGGTGACGCCGTTGACACCCTGGCCGATCAGTTCGATGACGAACAGGCCGCGGTGCAGCTTGGCCAGCATCGCGTCCAGGTTGTCGCCCGGCTGCGTGAGGCGGCTCGACAGCGTCAGGTTGTGCGAGCCGCCGGCATTGCCGGTCGTCTTCATGCCGAGCTTGCGCGCCGAGTAGCTCGACAGGAAGTAGCCCTGGACCACGCCGCCATCGACGACGCGTCGCGCGTGCGTGGTCACGCCCTCGTCGTCGAACGGCGCGCTGCCCTTGCCTTTGCGCACATGCGGAAACTCGTGCAGGTCCAGATGCTCCGCCATGGCGCTCTTGCCGAGGCAGCCTTCGAGGAAGCTCGACTTGCGGTACAGCGAGCCGCCCGACGTGGCTTGCACGTAGGCGCCGACCAGGCCGGAGGCCAGCGTCGATTCGAACAGCACCGGCACCTCGCGGGTGCTGATCTTGCGCGACTGCAGGCGCGACAGCGCGCGCTCGGCGGCATAGCGGCCCACGGCCTCGGGCGCGGCCAGCTCGGCAGCGTCGCGCATCGACGTGTACCAGTAGTCGCGCTGCATGCCTTGCGCTTTGCCGACGATCGGCGACACCGACACGCCGTGGCGCGAGCTTGCATAACCACCGCGAAAGCCGCGCGTGTTGCCCATGAAGAAGTGCGACTGCTGTGCCGACACGCCGGCGCCTTCGGAGTTGGTGACGCGCTTGTCGGTCGCAAACGCTGCGGCCTCGCAGCGCAGCGCCAATGAGGCCGCGGCCTGCGTGTCGATGGCCCATGGGTGGCACAGATCGAGATCGCGCTGTGTGGCTTCGGGCGGCGCCAGATCGGCTTCGTCGGGCAAGCCGGCCACCGGGTCTTCGGCCGTGAAGCGCGCGATGTCGTACGCGGCCCGCACCGTCTGCTCGAGCGCGGCACGCGAAAAATTGACGTGCTCGCATTGCCGCGGCGCTGGCCGAGATAGACGGCCACACCGATCGACTTGTCGCGGTTGCGCTCGACGTTTTCGAGCGCGCCCTTGCGCACCGACACCGACAGGCCGGCGCCTTCGGAGACTTCGACGCCGGCGTCGCTGGCGCCGGCCGTGCGCGCGATGCGCAGCGCATCCTCCACCAGCTGCTGGAACTGCTCGCGGCTGTAGGCGAAACCTTGGGCTTTTGTCATGCAAACTATGATAACGAGCAGCCATGCAGACCGACCAAAGCGACGATCGCGACACCCCCGCCAGCGCCTACGAGCGGCCGAGCAAGAGCGCGCTCAAACGAGAAGCGCATGAGCACCAGGCGCTCGGCGAGGCGCTGACGACGATGTCCGAGAGCGCGCTCGCGGCGGCGCCTTTGACCGAGGCCTTGCGCGACGCCCTCGCGCAATGGCGCCACACCCGTACGCACGAAGGCAAGCGCCGGCAGATGCAGTACATCGGCAAGCTGATGCGCGACGCCGACATCGAACCGATCCGCGAAGCGGTGGCCGCCGCCAGACTCGGCCATGCGCACGATTCGCTGGCGCTGCATCAGGCCGAGCTGTGGCGCACCGAACTCGTGGCCAGCGACGATGCGCTGACACGCTGGATGGCCGAGCATCCGCAAACCGACTTGCAGCCCCTGCGCGCGCTGATCCGCAACGCGCGCAAGGACGCCGAGCTGCCGCCCGAGCAGCGACATGGCCGCGCGTGGCGCGAACTGTTCCGGTTCATCAAGCCGCACCTCGCATGAAACTCGCACGATCGCTTGCTCGACTGTCAGTGCTTGCAAAGCGACGGACGGGCCGCGTGCGCAGCGCAGAGGCTTGCCCTTCGCTGCGCTACGGGTCCCCTGTGCTCCTCGGCTTTGGGTCGCGCCGCATAACTCGCTGCACTCACTGCGTTCG
>JANMHY010000567.1:0-2187 GCA_031375525.1 Burkholderiales bacterium | reverse complement strand
CGCGAAGGCATGGGCGACGGCGAGTCGCGTGGCGGCGGCAGTGCCCCCGCAGCGCGGCCCGCAGCCGGCGGCAGCAGCAAACCAGCGCCGCAGAAGTCGTCCACCGGCTTCGACGACATGGACGACGACATCCCGTTCTGAGCCCGACCGGCCCGTCCGATCCGTTCAACGCCCCGCTTCTGCGGGGCGTTTTGTTTGGGCTGCTGCATTGAGTTGCACTTTGTAGTAATCATATGAACTACTCAGTTCAGAATTTGGGCTCGGCAGTTTTGCCGCTGGACGCCGGCCGGCTCGCGGCAGTCGCCAGAAACTCCGGATGGAGACCCAAGCATGAAACGATTGTTCTTGAGATACGTTGCCCTGGCGGTAGCTGTTGCGGTAGTAAGCGCTTGCGGCGGCAGCGATGATCACGACAACGCGCCGGCGGGCACGATTGTTCAGGTGGCCGAAGCAGGGGGTCTGAGTTACCTGCTGGCGGCCGCCGCCAAGGCCGAACTGGCCGATGAGCTGAGCGCGGCCAACACAGCAGGGTTGACGGTCTTTGCGCCGACCAACGCCGCCTTCAACACCTTGGCCACGCAGCTTGGCCTGGCCGATGGCCCCGCCCTGGTGGCTGCACTGCCGAAAGAAGCGCTGGCCAGCATCCTGTCGTACCACGTGCTGCCGGCCAAAAAGACCGCCGCGGAGCTGACGAGTGGCGGCGCCACACAGGCCACGATCTACAGCTTCGACGGCAGCGCCGCGACCGTGCGCGTCAACACGACAAGTGGCGTGAGCATCGGTGATGCGGTGCTGACCGAGGCCAAGGTGACGAGCGCTAACGTCGCCGCCACCAACGGTGTGGTCCACATCGTGGACAAGGTACTGGTGCCGCCGGGCGTGCTCAACGTGGTCCAGATGGCGCAGGCCAACCCGGCTGCGTTTTCGTCGCTGGTCGGCGCGGTGGTCACCGCCGACTTGGCGACGACACTCAGCGGCCCAGGCCTGTTCACGGTGTTTGCGCCCACCAACGCCGCTTTCGCTGCTGCCCCCACGGGTCTGACGACGGCGCAGCTCAGAACGGTGCTGACGTACCACGTTCTCGGCTCGCAAGTGCTGTCCACGGCCATTCCGTTCGGCACGCCGGTGGCCACGGTGGCCGGGCAAAACATCACCATCAACGCCGGGACCGCGCCGGTGATCGCCACGATCACCGACACCACGGCCGCGTCGATCACGATCACCGCGGTGGACGTGCGCGCCAGCAACGGCGTGATCCACGTCATCGACAAGGTGCTGATCCCTTCGCTCGCGCCGTAGCGTCTCACGCAAGGCCACAGCTCCAAGGCCTCGCGTGCTGTCAGCGCGCGAGGCCTTGCCGACGTTGCATGCGCTTGCCAGGCCCACCCGGGCCGATGGCGCCGATCAGGTGATACTGTGAGCCCGATGCGCGGCGCTCCACGTCCATTGGCCCACTCGCCTTTTGCGCCAGCGCTGCCACACCACGCAGGAGACCCACGATGAAACGCTCGTTTTTGAAGTTGGCTGCGGCGACGCTCGCGGGCGCCCTGATCAGCGCCTGCGGCGGCACCGACAGCGGCGACGACCAGACGCCCGGCACGATGGTCACCGTGGCCACGCGCGGCGGCTTCTCGGGCCTGGTGCTGGCCGCGACCAAGGCCGGCCTCGCGGACGAGCTCAGCGCCGCCAACAGCAACCTGACGCTGCTGGCGCCGACCAACGATGCCTTCGGCCTGCTGTCCAACCAGCTCGGCTTTCGCACGATCGCCGAGATGGTCGAGGCCCTGCCGGCCTCGACGCTGGAAAGCATCCTGCTCTACCACCTGCTGCCGGGCAGCGTCAGCGGGCCCGACCTGCTGGCCGGCGGCGCCAGCCAGAACACGAGGCTGGTTCAGGGCGCAACCACGCTGGCGCTGGCCGTGGACACGAGCAACGGCATCCGCGTCACCGACTCGATCGGCCGCGTCGGCATCATCGGCCTGACCGACGTGCCCAACGACAACGGCGTCTTCCACGTCGTCGATCGCGTGCTGTTGCCGCCGGGCCTGCTGACGGTGCTGCAAACGGTGCAGAGCAATCCGGAGCGTTTCCAGGGCCTGGTCAACAACGTCAACCCGGCGCTGACGACGGCGCTCAACGACCCCATCGCGTCGTACACGCTGTTCGCGCCGGTCAACGAGGCGTTCA
>JANMHY010000556.1:0-3081 GCA_031375525.1 Burkholderiales bacterium | reverse complement strand
GTACTGCATGCCCTTCTTCTGCAACTCGGCCAGCGCGGTCGATTCGGCCTGCTCCGCCGCGACCCGCTGAGTGGCCACCGCCTTGTTCATCGCCGTCGTGATCGCTTTCTGGAATTCCGGCGACAGGGCCTGGAACTTCTTGCGGTTCGCCACCACCGCGATGAAGTCGAAGAAGTGGCCCGTGTTGGACAGGTACTTCTGGACTTCAAAGAAGCGGCTGTCCAGGTTCAGGTTGTGCGGGTTCTCCTGCCCGTCGATGACCTTCTGCTCCAACGCCGAATAGACCTCGCGGATGTCCATAGCCTGCGGGTTGGCGCCGAGCGCGCGGAAGGTGGCCAGATGGGTTTCATTCGGCTGCAGGCGGATCTTCAGGCCCTTCAGATCGGCGGCGGTCTTGATCGGCCGCACGCTGTTGGTGACCTGGCGCGGACCGAGCTCCATGAAGCCGAGTGCGATGAAGCCCTTGTCTTCCATCTTCTTGTCGATCAGGTCGCCGATCGGGCCGTCCATCACCTTGTAGGCGACCTCGCGGGTCGGGAACAGGAAGGGCAGGCTCACCGCTTCGAGTTCGGGCACCGTGCGCGACAGGAAGGCCATGCCGACCCAGGTCATCAGGATCGTGCCGGCACGCACCTGCGTGACGTTTTCCTGCGCACCGCCGAGCTGCATGTTCGGGAAGGTCTCGACGATCAGCTTGCCGCCAGTGGCCGCCTCGACGTCCTTCTTGAACTGCTCGATGGCGATCGACGACGAATGCTTGTCGGTGAAGTTACCGGCGATGCGCACCTTCTCCTGCGCCCAGGAGGCGCTGCCCGACAGCAGTACCGCCAAGCCGGCCGCCACCGTGGCGCCGCGAATCCATTGAATGCCCATGAAATTGCTCCTGTGTTGAAAGTGGCCGTCCGACGCACGCCGAGTTGCCGCAACCGTTGAACCGGTCTTGAGACGCAAAGCTTAGTGTTTTGGATACAAGACATCAAGAAGATTGAATACAATCTAGTCGGTATTTACCCGATTGCACCGCTTTGAGGCGCTTGATCCTCTTCGCTCACAAGCCTTGCAACTACCGGACCAGCAACCCTGCCGCCGGCCCTCCTGGGTCGGTCGAACGCTGCTTGTCATGCGGAGGCCTATGGCTATACTCGATCAACGCTTTGGATTCAAACACGCACTATTTTGGATACAACAATGCCCCGAACTGGAACGTCCCGCCGCCCTGCCGCGGCTGCGCCCCATGTGGCCAAGGCCAAGCCGATCGGGCGTGCAAAAGGGGCCAGGCCGGTGCTGCCGAGCGTCGACGCGATCCACCAGCGCGTGCTCGGCGCCATCGTCGAACACCGCCTGCCGCCGGGTACAAAGCTGGGCGAAGAAAAACTGGCCAAGGTCTTCGGCGTCAGCCGCACACAGATCCGCCAGGTGCTCGAGCGCCTGTCGCACGACAGCATCGTCACCGTGCTGCCCAACCGTGGTGCGTTCGTCAGCAGCCCCTCGGTCGAGGAAGCGCGCGAGGTGTTCGCGGCGCGGCGGGTGATCGAGCAAGACCTGATCCGACAGGCCGCGCGCTTGGCGCAGAAGGCCGACATCCAGCGCCTGCGTCAGCACGTGGCGCAGGAATCGGCCGCGCGCGCCGCCAACGACAAGCGCGCCATCATTCGCCTGTCGGGCGAGTTCCATCAGCTGATCGCCGATATCGCCGGCAACCGATTCCTGGCCAAGACGATGCGCGAGCTGGAGACGCTGACCTGCCTGGTCATCATCCTGTACGACGCGCCCAACGTGCCGGCCTGCCCGTACCACGAGCACAGCGATCTGGTCGATGTGATCGAAGCCCACGACGAGCAGCGCGCCGCGGACCACATGGTCGAGCACCTGCGCCACGTCGAGGCCTCGCTCGATTTCCAGCGCCGCGGCGACGGTGAGATCGATTTCGACGCGGTGTTCGCGTAAGCCCGCAGGGAGGCACGATGCGCATCCTCGTTGTCAACGCCAACACCTCGGACATCGTCACCGAGAAGCTGCGCGAGGCTGCACGCAAACAAGCGTCGCCGGGCACCGAAATCACCGCCGTCACCGGCAGCTTCGGCGGCCGCGTGATCGGCACACGCGCCGAGCATGCGATCGGCGAGCACTCGACGATCGCACTGGTATCGCAGCACGCGCCGGGCCATGACGCGGTGGTGATCGGCGTCTCCTACGACACCGGCCTGCGCGGCGCGCGCGAGCTGTTGAATGTGCCGGTGGTCGGCATGACCGAAGCCGGCCTGCTCACCGCCTGCATGCTCGGTGGGCGCATCGGCATCGTGACCTTCGGGCGCCGCGTGCTGCCGCTGTACCACGAGCTGATTGCCGGCTACGGCCTGGCCGCGCGCGTGGCGGGCTGGCGCACGCTGGAGAGTGCCGCCGCCTACGCGCGCGGCGCGCACGACGCACTCGACCGCGAGATCGTCGCCGCGGCACGCGATCTGGTCGAACGCGATGGCGCCGAAACCGTCGTGCTCACCGGCGCGGTGATGGCCGGCGTGCCGGCGCGCCTGCAGCAGGAGGTGCCGGTGCCGCTGATCGACTGCCTGGCCTGCGCCATCGGCCAGGCCGAGCTGCTGGTGCGACTGGGCCACCCGAAGCCAACGGCCGGCAGCTATGCCGCACCGACTGGGCGCGAGCTGGTGAACGTCGATGCAGCCATCGCCACAGGCTTCTCGGCCTCCGGCGGCCCGCCCTGAACTCGCACGAAGGAAGTCGCTCGATGCTGCGCAGCCACGGCCGCTACACGTACTCGCCGATCGTCGCCCGACCCGCCGGCACCTGGCCCAACGGCAATGGCCTGGCGGTGTACGTCGCACTCAACCTCGAGCACTACGCCTGGGGCGAGGGCCTGGTCGAAGACCTGGTGCCCGGCATCCCCAAGCCCGATGTGCTGAACAACTCGTGGCGCGAATACGGCAACCGCGTCGGCGCGTGGCGTCTGCTCGATCTGTTGCGCTCGCTGTCGCTGCCGGTGACGCTGCTGATCAACTCCGAGCTGTATGCGGCCTGCCCCGAGCTCATCGCCGCGTTTCGCGACAGCGGCGCCGAGATCGCTTC
>JANMHY010000551.1:0-6994 GCA_031375525.1 Burkholderiales bacterium | reverse complement strand
AGAAAAACGCCTGCAACCCCGTCTGCGCCCTTCCCAGAATCAACGCATGCACATCGTGCGTCCCCTCGTACGTGTTCACCGTCTCCAGGTTGATCATGTGGCGGATGACGTGGTACTCGTCGTGGATGCCGTTGCCGCCGTGCATGTCGCGCGCCATGCGGGCGATGTCCAGGCTCTTGCCGCAACTGTTGCGCTTGATCAGTGAAATCATTTCGGGCGCGGCCTGGCCTTCGTCCATCAGGCGGCCGACGCGCAGGCAGCCTTGCAGCGCAAGCGTGATTTCGGTCTGCATGTCGGCGAGCTTTTTCTGGATCAACTGGTTCTGTGCCAGCGGGCGGCCGAACTGCGTGCGGTCCATCGTGTACTGGCGTGCGGCGTGCCAGCAGAACTCGGCCGCGCCGAGTGCGCCCCAGGCGATGCCGTAGCGCGCCTTGTTCAAACAACCGAAGGGGCCTTTCAAGCCGTTGACATTGGGCAGCAGGTTGGCCTCGGGCACGAACACATCGTCCATCACGATCTCGCCGGTGATGCTGGCGCGCAAGCTCATCTTGCCTTCGATCTTCGGCGCGGTGAGGCCCTTCATGCCTTTCTCGAGGATGAAGCCGTGGATGGCTTCCTGGCCGCCGACCTTGCCGTCGGGGTCCACCTTCTTCGCCCAGACGACGAAGACATCGGCGATCGGCGAGTTGGTGATCCACATCTTGCTGCCCTTGAGCAGATAGCCGCCATCGACAGATTTCGCGCGCGTGGCCATGCTCGCCGGGTCGCTGCCGTGGTTGGGCTCGGTGAGGCCGAAGCAGCCGATCCATTCGCCCGTCGCCAGCTTGGGCAGAAACTTCTGCCGCTGCGCCTCGTTGCCGTAGGCGTGGATCGGGTGCATCACCAAGCTGCTCTGCACGCTCATCGCGCTGCGGTAGCCGCTGTCCACGCGCTCCACCTCGCGTGCGACGAGGCCGTAGCAAACGCTGTTCAAACCCGCGCAGCCGTAACCTGCGATCGTGGTGCCCAAGAGGCCGAGCGCGCCCATCTCGTTCATGATTTCGCGGTCGAACTTTTCGTGGCGTGCGGCCATCAGCACGCGCGTCTGCAGCTTCTCCTGGCAGTAGGCGTTGGCGGCGTCGCGCACGGCACGTTCGTCGTCGCTCAATTGCGCGTCGAGGTGAAAAGGGTCTTCCCAGTTGAACTTGGCAGCCATGGCGGGTCTCTCTCTATAGTCGTGTGTACCCAGTGTAAAGAAGAGCGAGGCAGCGCGACTGACGGCTTTCTCAGGAGAAAACTTCATCATGGCCAACATGCAATCCATCACCCTCGGCGGCGGCTGCTTCTGGTGCACGGAAGCGGTGTACGAAAACGTCGAGGGCGTCACCGCGGTCGAATCCGGCTACAGCAACGGCCACGCGTCCAACCCGACCTATGAACAAGTCTGCGGTGGCGACACCGGCCACAACGAAGTGGTCAAGGTGAGCTTCGATGCCGACCGCATCTCGCTGTCGGACGTGCTGGAAATCTTCTTCCACATCCACGACCCGACCACGCTCAACCGTCAGGGCAACGACGCCGGCACGCAGTACCGCTCGGGCATCTACTTCGAAGGCGCCGAGCAGGAGCGTGTGGCGCGCGAGGTCTGGGCCACGGCCAACGCCGCGCACAAGGGCAAGGTGGTCACCGAGATCAAGCCGCTGGCCAACTACAGCAAGGCCGAGGCGTATCACCAGCATTACTTCGCGCGCAACCCGGGCGCGGGCTATTGCGCCTTCGTCGTCGCGCCGAAGGTGGAGAAGTTTAAGAAGACCTTCAAGGCCAGGCTCAAGGCCAGCGTTTGACTTCGCTCCCTCCTCCTGCAAGGGGGAGGGTTGGGGTGGGGGTCAGCCCGCGCCGCGTCAACACTGGACCCCCATCCCTGCCTTCCCCCTTGCAGGGGGAAGGAGAAAGACTCAAGGCGCGAGGCGCTCCCGCACCCACGCGTTGCCATCGAGCCGGTAGCGCAGCCGATCATGCAACCGGCTCTTGCGCCCCTGCCAGAACTCCCACGCTAGCGGCACCAGGCGGTAGCCGCCCCAGTGCGGCGGGCGTGGTGGCTTGAGCCCGTGCTTGGCGGCAGCCTTGGCAGCATTGGCCACCAGCACCGCACGCGAGCCGATGACTTGGCTCTGCGGCGACGCCCACGCGCCCAGACGCGAATCGAGCGGCCGCGTCGCGTAGTAGGCATCGCTTTCTTCGGCGCTCGCCAACTCGACGTGGCCTTCGATGCGCACCACGCGCTCCAAATCGACCCAGTGGAACTGCAGCGCGGCATTCGGGTTGGCGGCCAGCTCGCGGCCCTTGCGGCTTTCGTAGTTGGTGTACCAGACGATGCCGCGCGCGTCGTAGCCCTTGATCAACACCACGCGCGTCGAAGGGCGACCTTCGGCGCTCACGGTGGCCAGCGTCATCGCATTGGGCTCAGGCAGGTGCGCGGCGATGGCCTCGCGCAGCCACTTGTCGAACTGCTGCAACGGGTTCGCGGCCGACGCGGCCTCGTCAAGCTCGGCGCGCTCGTAACTCTTGCGCAGCGCGGCGATGTCGGCGCCGCTCGGTGGGGTGGAGTTCATGCGAGAAGGATAAGGCCGCGGCCATCCGCAATTCTTACTACGTGATAGACCCTAGGTACACGACCCGGTGACACCGCGGCGCGTGGCGACGATTCTTGACCACAAGAACTCACACGCACAGCACCGCTTTCATGTCGTCGCTCCCCACCGTCATCGTGCTTGCTGCGGGCCTGGGCAGCCGCTTCAGTGGCGTCGGGCACAAGCTCGAACAACTGCTGGCCGACGACGGCGACGGCCTCGCCGCCGCCGTGATGTCGCACACGCTGCGCCACGCGCTGGCCAGCGGCTTGCCGGTGCTCGTCGTCACCACCGCCGAGCTGGCGCCGCTGGCACACGCCGACGTGGCCGCGCGCGACGTGCTCGTCGTGCCCAAGGCCGCGCCGGTGCGCGGCCGCGGCATGGGCGACTCGATCGCCGCCGGCGTCGCTGCCCGCTCCGATGCCCCGGGCTGGCTGCTGCTGCCGGCCGACATGCCGCGCGTCAAGCCGAGCACGCTGCAGGCGGTGGCCCAAGCGCTGTCCACGCATTCGGTGGCCTTTGCCCAGCACCAGGGCCGCCGCGGCCACCCGGTGGCGTTCAGCGCCGAGATGTATTCGGAGCTGATCGGCCTGACCGGCGACGAGGGCGCGCGGCGACTGGTGGCGCGCTATCCGTCGCACGCGGTCGAGGTCGATGACCCGGGGGTGCTGATCGACATCGACACCAGCGAAGACCTCAAGCTGCAGCGCAACGGCGACGCCAGCGGGTTCAAGCCGTCGGCGTTTGCGCCGGATATTTATTGACGGCTTGTTATTTTCGTCGCCGCCGCATGTTGGCTCGACTGTTGTTTCTGGTTTATCTGATGGTTGGTGGATCAGCGGCAATGGCGGCTGGAGAGGTGCCACCGACTGGCACCGAGACCATTGATGGTCCGGTGAAGTACTGGCGGGATCCCTACGGCAGACACCTGTTCTCGACGAAACAGGAAGCGTGCACCGATGTTGGTTTGCACGTCTTGGGCGGTGGTGTTGTCGCGTCGTTCGTCTCAGTCGGCCCCGATCGCTACACACCTAAAACATCACTGATGTGGGCCATCTGCACCGTCCGAGACCCACGGAACAGAAGTTTTCACGATTACTTCATCGCCGGGCTGTGCGGCGATCTCCGCAATGCATCATGGAACGGGATAAGCGGTTATTGCAGAGTCAGCCAGACGCAGTGTCCTGCGAATTCCAGCGTCGTCGGTTCGGCCACCCAGTGCCAGTGCAACGCCGGCTACGAGCCCAACGGCGCGGCCGCGGCATGCGCCGTTCCCTCACTGACGCGCAAACCTGCAAAACCTCCAACGTCCAGCCCCGCACCGGCTGTAGGCGCTCCACGGAAACCGACTACACCGGCGCCGTTGCGCACGCATTGAGCCCCATTTGCCCCTAACGAAGGCTGCCGGGCTCAAGCCAGCCCATGCCGTCTCGACAACGCCACCAGCCGCTCGATCTCCCGGTCCCTCACCCCGCGCTCGGCCAAACTTTTCGCCGTTTCCAGCAGGTAATCGAGCGTCGTGCCGTAGCGCCCGCGCGCGTGGCGCAGGATGTCGATCAGTTGCGCTTCTTGCAAGCGCCCGGTGTGCTGTGGGCTCTTGCGGCTGAGCGTGAAGGCCAGCGCGTTGACGTCACCCTTGGGCGTGCGGCAGGACAGCCAGCGCGGGTCATAGACGCCGGTGGGCATTTCGCGCTGCCACAGCGCATCGAGCGCCTCGGCGGCTTGTGCTCTTGGCACGCGGTACACGGCGCCGTGGCACGAGCCGCCGGGCAAGAGTGCGAAGACGAGGCCGGGGCGGTCGGGCGTGCCGCGGTTGATGCGTGAGGCCATGCGCAGCGCGCGGTGCCAGCCGCGCACGAAGGCGCCGTGGTGTTCGTCGAACGCGAACTCCGGGTTCCACAGCAGCGAGGCATAGCCGAAGACCCACAGGTCGCGCTTGCCGCCCCATTCGCGGCGCGTGCGGGCGAGCAGGGCTTGCGGGTCGCGTAGCGGGGCGACTGGCACGAGCGGCGCGGGTACCGAAGACGCGGGTGACTGTGTTGGCATCGACGCGCATGATCGCAAATCCTTTGCATCTTGTTTTGACGATGTAACTCGATTACGGCAAAATTGCCGTACTGGTTACATCGGTGGAGAACAGATGAAGTCTGCCGTCCTCGACATCACGCAACGCATCAAGGAACGCAGCGCGCGCACGCGCGGGGCGTACCTGGCGCGTATCGAAAAGCTCGCGAACCGCCCGCGCGGCAGCGACCGCATGGGTTGCGCCAACGTGGCACATGCGTTCGCGGCGCTGCCGGCCAGCGACAAATTCAAGGTCGTTGCCGAGCGCGCGCCGCACATCGGCGTCGTCACCGCATACAACGACATGCTGTCGGCGCACCAGCCGTACGAGGCATTCCCCGAGATCATCCGCGACGAAGCGCGACGCCACGGCGCCACGGTGCAGGTGGCCGGCGGCGTGCCTGCGATGTGCGACGGCGTCACGCAGGGCCTGCCGGGCATGGAGCTGAGTCTGTTCTCGCGCGACAACATCGCCATGGGCACGGCGATCGCGCTGACGCACGATGTCTTCGACGCCGCGCTGCTGCTCGGCGTGTGCGACAAGATCGTGCCCGGCTTGCTGATCGGCGCGCTGCACTTCGGCCACCTGCCGATGGTGTTCGTGCCCGCAGGCCCGATGAGCACCGGGCTGTCGAACGACGACAAGTCCAAGGTGCGCGAGAAGCATGCCGCCGGTGAAGTCGGCCGCGAGGCCCTGCTCGAAGCCGAGAGCGCGGCCTACCACGGCGCCGGCACCTGCACGTTTTACGGCACCGCCAACAGCAACCAGATGCTGTTGGAAGCGATGGGCCTGCATGTGCCGGGCGCGGCCTTCGTGCACCCGCACGCACACTTGCGCGAAGCGCTGACGCGCGAGGCGGTGCGTGCAGCGTTGGCGATCACGCAACGCGCACCTGGGATCGCCGGCCGGCCAGCCGGCGAGCGCTTCACGCCGATCGGCAAGCTCGTCGATGAACGCGTGATCGTCAACGCGATGGTGGCGCTGTTGGCTACCGGCGGGTCGACCAACCACCTGATCCATTGGGTGGCGGTGGCGCGCGCGGCCGGCATCGTCATCGACTGGACCGACTTCGCCGATCTCTCCGCCGCCACGCCGCTGCTGGCGCGCGTGTACCCGAACGGCAGCGCCGACGTCAACCAGTTCCAGAGCGCCGGCGGCCCCGGCTATGTGCTGCGCGAGCTGCTCGAAGAAGGCTGCATGCACAAGGACGTGATGACCGTCGCCGCGCGCGGCATCGCGGCTTATGCCGACGTGCCGGTGCTCGATGGAGAACGCCTGGCCTGGCGCGCGTTGCCCAAAGACAGCGGCGATGAAACCATCATCCGCCCGGCAGTGCGCCCCTTCACGGCGAGCGGCGGCTTGAAGCTGCTGCAAGGCAATCTCGGCCGTGCGGTGATCAAGATCAGCGCGGTGCCTGAAGAGCGCTGGGTCGTCGAGGCGCCGGCGCGTGTGTTCGACGGACAAGAAGCGTTGCACGCTGCCTTTAAGGCCGGCGAGTTGGATCGCGATGTCGTTTGCGTCGTGCGCTTCCAGGGCCCGCGCGCCAACGGCATGCCCGAGCTGCACAAGCTGACGCCGCCCTTGGCGGTGCTGCAGGGCAAGGGTTTCATGGTCGCGCTGGTCACCGATGGCCGCATGAGCGGTGCCTCGGGTAAGGTGCCCGCGGCCATTCACGCCAGCCCCGAAGCGCTGGCCGGCGGGCCGCTGTCGAGGGTGATCGACGGCGATGTGATCCGCCTGGACGCTATCCAAGGCACGCTCGATGTGCTCATGCCCGACGACCTATTTGCTGCGCGCAGCGCCGCGCACATCAGCAACGCGCATGCAGAAGAGAACGCGCATGGTCTCGGCCGCGAGCTGTTCGGCGGCATGAGGAAAAACGTCACCAGCGCCGAGGAAGGCGCGTGCACCTGGCTGTGAGGACAACACCATGACCATCAACAACACCCTCGAACTCGCGTCCTTCGGCCCCGTCATCCCCGTCATCGTGCTGGAGCATGTCGAGCACGCCGTGCCGCTGGCGCGCGCGCTCGTGCAAGGCGGCGTGCGTGTGCTCGAAGTGACGCTGCGCACGAAGGCGGCGCTGGCCTGCATCGAAGCGATTGCCAAGCATGTGCCCGACGCCATCGTCGGCGCCGGCACGCTGCGCAGCGCCGACGACGTGCATGCGGCCCGGAAGGCCGGCTGCCAGTTCGGCGTCAGCCCCGGCTACACCAGCGAGATCGCGCAGACCTGCCGCGCGGTCGGGCTGCCGCTGCTGCCGGGCGTGGCCACCGCGAGCGAGGTCATGCAGGCCAACGCCGAAGGCTTCTCGTTCCTG
>JANMHY010000494.1:0-3612 GCA_031375525.1 Burkholderiales bacterium | reverse complement strand
CTTGCTTTGGCAATGCCCACGTCGGCGGCCACTTCGTCGACCGTCATCGACTCGAAGCCCTTTTCGGACAAGAGCCGATTCACCGAGGCGACGATGGCGTCTTCGCGCGCCTGCAGCACCCTTTCACGAAACGAGGGCTTGTTCATCGACAGCAGTTTAGTCGCGGCCGGTGCGGAGGTGGACAGTGCGGTGGAGGCGTGAACTTTCAGTTTTTTACAAGACCAGTTGGTATGTATATGAACCATTGAGTTCAATTCGCTGTCACAGGTGCTCCCCATTTAGCGCCGCCCGGCGCATTTTAAGGCCTGCTCATGTTCACTCTCAAATCTGTCGTCACCGGCTTGGTCATCGCCGGCGCCACCTTGGCCGTACAAGCCAAGGACATCGTCGATACCGCTGTCGCCGCCGGCAACTTCAAGACCCTCGCCACCGCCCTTCAGGCGGCGGGGCTGGTTGATACGCTGAAGGGCAAAGGCCCGTTCACGGTGTTTGCGCCCACTGACGAAGCCTTCGCCAAGATCCCCAAGGATCAGCTCGATGCGCTGTTGAAGGACAAGGCGGCGCTGACCAAAGTGCTGACCTATCACGTCGTGCCGGGCAAGGTCATGGCCAAGGACGTCAAGGCCGGCATGGTCAAGACGGTTCAGGGCAGTGAGCTGACCGTGGCCACCGCGGGTGGCGTCATGGTCGATGGCGCCAAGGTCACCGCCACCGACATCGTGGCCGACAACGGGGTCATCCACGTCATCGACAGCGTCGTCATCCCCAAGTAAGCCGAAGCCAGCGCACGGCCACGCGCCGTGGGGCGACACAGCGGCCAGCCTCGTGCTGGCCGTTGTTGTTTTCAGTCGTCCAGCAACTCGCTGGGCACGAACGCTTCGGCCGCTTCCTGCTCGGCCAGGCTGCACTCCATGCCAAAGGCCGTGCCCAGGTCGGCAGCGTCGAACACCGTGTCGGGTTCGAGCTCATCGACCAGGCGCTGCAGATGTGAAGGCCGCCGAGGCGGCGTGCGGGTTGTCATGGCGCTCTCCCGTGTTGGTTCGGTTATCGACAGCGTTCGGCGTTTGTATTTTTTTGTGCCCCCAAGGCCGCCGCTTCGCGGCGCCCGGCCCCCCGAGGGGGAGCAAGGAAACTCGGGGCGGCCCGGCGTTTCCTTGAGAGCCAGTGTGAGCCGCAGCGCGCGGGCGCGAATGGCAGAAATACACGGCAAAGCGAGCGCTGTTGCGCGTTACACGCGAACGCGGGAGGTCTGTCGCGGGCGCGCCTCAGCGGCGCTTGGCGGTGCGTCGCTGCGCGGGTGCCGCGGGCCGCGGCTGCATGGCGTCGGCCAGCAGCAGCGTGCAGCGCACCAGGTCTTCCACGGCCTCGTCCGCCGTCTCGGGTAGCTCGATCGTGGCGGCGATCTCGTCGGCCAGATCATCCACATCTTCGAGGTCGGCCGGGTCGAAATGCGCATACAGCGTGGCCAGCGGCTCGCGCGCGTCGGGCCCGGCACCGGCCAGCAGCGCCGGGAAATGCTCCAGCGCCGCAGCAAAGCCGGCGATCCACGGCAACACCACGTCTGACGGCGATGCCTCGTCCTCGCCGCGGGCCGGCTCGAGCTCGAACACCCACGGATCGAACCAGCGGCGCGCCGCAATCGCCCGGCCCAGTTCGGCATGACGGCGCCGCACCAGGGTCTGCAACGGCCTCAGATCGATGCCCTGCGCTGGCGGCTGGCCGTTGTCGAAATCGTGCACCCAACGCAGCCAGTCGGCCTCGGCCACGGCCTTGGGTTGCAGCAGCACGCCGACCAAAAAGCCGTCGAGCGCGCTGATGTCCGGCGGCGCCAGCGGCGCCGGCAGGGCGTCGAGCAGGCTTTCGAGCTGCTCGCGCTCGCGGTCGGTGAGGGCGGGCAGGCTGGCCGGATCGCCGAAGCTGGCATGACGACGCATCGGCAGATTGTCGTCGCCGCGCCACCCTTTTCCCACGAACTTGGGATGCCCTCGCGGCCAACGGCTCACTACATTCAAGCTGCGCTGCGCTCGATGGGCGTGGCACCGATCCCAACGACGTCCTTTTGAGGACTTTCAGCGCCCGGCCGGCAACGGCTGGGCGTTTCTTTTGGCGGCAGGGCGCCGTTCCAGCGGCTGAAAATTCGTCGATCCCATCCAAGCCGCGCCGTGAACGACCTGTCTGCTCCCCTTGCCGCCACCGATCTGGCCTCGACCCAGGCCGACTACGACGCCGGCCGCTACATCAGTGCGTTGCAGCGCGCGCGTGGGCTCGACACCGACGATGCGGCCGCCGACGGCGCCGCGCTGCGCCTGCGCTGCCTGGCCGCGTACCGACTCGGCGAGCTCGACGAGTCGGCCGCGGCGGCGCTGCGTCTGGTGGCCCTGACGGCGAACAGCGATCGCGCGCAGACGCTGCGCTTCGACGTGCTGACGGTGTCGGTGGTGGCCTCGGCCGAGCTGGCGCGCTTCGATCAGTCCATCGAACACCTGCGCCTGGTGCAGCAGGCCGCCGCGCGCGCCGGCACGCACACCGAGTTCATGCGCGGGCGCGGCACGATGGCCAATTGTTTTGCGCTGCTCGGTGACCCGTGGGCGGGGCAGCGCTTGCTGGCCGAGCTGGTCGGCCAGTTTCAGGCCGGCACGTCGCAGCCGCGGCTAGAAGCCACGGTGCGTGTCAACCATGTCTCGGTGAGCCTGCAGATTGCGCGCCTGGCGCGCCAGGGCGACGACGCCGCCGGCTGCGCCGAGGCGCTCGAACACGCGCTGGCCAGCATCGAACGCACGCGCGAGATCGCTACGCTGCTGCACGACCCGCGCATCGGTGCCTTCGCCGATGTTCACGCCGCCGAGCTGGCCTTGCTGCGCGGCGAGCACGACAGCGCCCTGACCTTGCTCGAAGGCGCCGTGGCCCATGCCGATGCTGCCGGCCTGTGGGCGCACGCGCGGCAGTTGCGCCTGCTCGAAGCCGAGGCCTTGCAGGCGCGCGGCGTCAGCGGCGCCGCGCTGGCGCTGCTGCACGCCGTCGGCGAGCGGCTCGATGAGGGCCACGAGATCGGTGCGCGCATCCACTACCACTCGCAGCTGCAGCGCGTGCTGGCCGCGCGCGGCGACAGCGCCGCTGCGCTCGGGCACTTCGAGCGCGCGCGCTCGCTGGCTCAGTACCGCCAGTACCGGCAGGCCCGCGCGCAATCGCGCTTTCTGCGCGCGCGGCTCGAACTCGAACACCTGTACCGCTACCGCGCCGATACGACGGCCGCAGGCCAGCCGTCGCAGCCGGGTGCGCTCTAGCGCCCGAGGTCCGTGAGCCGACGCTGCAGCCCGGCGAGCTGGTTTTAAGTCCCGATGACGCCGCCGTCCTTCTTGCGGATCACCACCGTCGCCGAGCGCGGCCGGCCGCCCGGCTGGTAGTCGGGCCAGTTGCTGAACTTGTTCGGCTCGGCCGGGTCGCTGCGGTCGCTCGGCGTCTCGCCCGGGTGCTGGATGTTGATGAACATCGTGCGGCCGTCGGGCGTGAAGGCGCAGCCGGTGATCTCGCAATTGGTCGGCCCGGTGAGGAAGCGCCGCGTGTCGCCGCTGCGCGGGTCGCAGGCCAGCATCTGGTTGTTGCCGATGTTCT
>JANMHY010000470.1:0-1626 GCA_031375525.1 Burkholderiales bacterium | reverse complement strand
CGAACGGCTCCTGGACCACGCGGTCGCTGACGATGCGCAGATAAGACCGACCGTCGGCGCGCTTGGCCACCGTGACCTGCGTGCTCGGCAGCGCGGCGTTGTAGTCGATGCCGGCAGCTCGATAGGCTTCGGCGGAGGCCACCTTGACGCGCAGCGACGCGGCCTCTTCGGCCGACATGTTGGTGATGTCGATTTCGGCGCGCAGCGACTCGCCGAGCGCCGATTGCACCGCCATGCGGCCCAGGCCGAGCGCCCAGCTGCCGGTCGAGACCAGGGTCAGTGCGGCGGCTGCAACGGCCGAGAGCGCATGGCGCGCCGCTGTTTTTCGGAGGGTGGTCTTCAAAGCGTCTCCCAATGACGAGCGGCGGACAGGACAACCGTCCGCCGCCAGAGGGACAGGGCATGCCGAGCGAGCAGTGCCGATGTCATACCGAGTTCAAAAGCCGTACAGCCTCGAAATTCACAATAGCATCAAGCATATAGGGTGACAAGCTCATGCAAAGTCTGACCTCCGCCTTGCGGCGGTTACGAAGCGAAGCATCGTGTGAACTTGTTGTCAATCGACGACGCGGCGTGCAGCGGGCCTCCAACTGCTCAATGCTCGAGGAGGATGCGCAGCATGCGGCGCAACGGCTCTGCCGCACCCCACAGCAACTGATCGCCGATCGTGAACGCACCCAGGTACTGCGGCCCGAGGGCCATCTTGCGCACGCGGCCGACCGCGATGTTCATTGTTCCCGTGACGGCTACCGGGGTCAGGCCCTTGACCGTGGCCTCGCGGTTGTTGGGTACGTAGCTAACCCACGGGTTGTCGTTCGCAATCATCTGTTCGAGGTCGGCCAGCGGCACGTCCTTCTTCAGCTTGATCGCGAGCGATTGGCTGTGGCAGCGCATCGCGCCGACGCGCACGCAGGTCGAATCGATCGGCGTCGCCGCCGTGCCGAAGCCCGGGCCGCGGCCGAGGATCTTGTTGGTTTCGGCACCGCCCTTCCACTCTTCGAGGCTGGTGCCGTCGCTGCGGTCGCTGTCGATCCACGGGATCAGGCTGCCGGCCAGCGGCGCCATGAAATTCTTCGTCTCTTCGGCTGAGAGGCCGCGCTGTGTGGCCGCCACCGTGCGGTCGATTTCGATGATCGCACTCGCCGGGTCGCCCAACAGCGACCTCACGCTGGCGTTGACCGTGCCCATCTGCGTCAGCAGCTCGCGCATGTGCTGCGCGCCGCCGCCGCTGGCGGCCTGGTAGGTGCTCGTCGTCATCCACTCGACGAGGTCGGCCTTGAACAGCGCGCCGACACCCATCAGCATGCAGCTCACGGTGCAGTTGCCGCCGATGAAATCCTTGATGCCCTTGGCCAGCGCGTTCTGGATCACCGGCAGGTTGACCGGGTCGAGCGCGATCACCGCGTCGTCGTTCATGCGCAGCGTCTTCGCAGCGTCGATCCAGTAGCCCTTCCAGCCGGCGGCCCGCAGCTGCGGATAGACCGCTTTGGTGTACTCGCCGCCTTGGGCGGTGATGACGATGTCGCAGCGCTTGAGCGCGTCGATGTCGTGCGCGTCCTGCAGCCTGGTTTCGTTCTTCGCGACCTTCGGGGCTGCGCCGCCGGCGTTGCTGGTGCTGAAGAACAG
>JANMHY010000456.1:0-4574 GCA_031375525.1 Burkholderiales bacterium | reverse complement strand
GCCGAAGACACCATGCCGCGCGGCGTGCTCGGCATGAACGCGTCGATGTTCAAGGGCTACCTGCGCTACATCGCCAACCGGCGAGCGGCGCAGATCGGTTTGGAAGAGCTGTTCCCGAACGAAGAGAACCCGTTTCCGTGGATGAGCGAGATGATCGATCTGAAGAAGGAACGCAATTTTTTCGAGACGCGCGTGATCGAGTACCAGTCTGGTGGCGCGCTGTCGTGGGAATGATCCAGGATTGATGTTGAATCGAATGTTGGTGATGTATTGAATGAGTGCGCAGGTCGCAGAACCTGCTGCTCGAAGTAAGAGATCAAGAACCCGCAGTGGATGACATGAAGCCGGCGAAGGTCAGCAATGACCTTCGTAAAAGAGCCGAAGCCAATCACTGCACCCCCGTTCACCGCATCGGGACACCAGCCGAGTGGCTGGACAAACCCCGGGTGGTGAATCGCCGCAAAGGTCGAGCTCGATTTTTGCGGTGCTCTTTGCAACTTGATCAAGGAGATCGAAATGGCAACTGCGAAGAAAGCTCCGGCCAAGAAGGCCGCTGCGAAGAAACCGGCCGCTAAAAAGGCGGCGAAGCGCCCGGCGGCCAAGAAGGCTGCGAAGCGTCCGGCGGCGAAGAAGCCGGCGGCGAAGAAGAAGCCTGCGGCGAAAAAGAAGCCGGCTGCCAAGAAGGCAGTCAAGAAGGCCGCCAAGAAGAAGGCTGCGCCGAAGAAGAAGGCCGCGGCGAAGAAGCCTGCGAAAAAGAAGGCCCCGGCGAAAAAAGCGGCAAAGAAGAAGGCTGCGCCAGCGAAGAAGGCCGCCCCTGCGAAGAAGGCTGCTCCGGTAGCTGCAGCGGCACCTGCTCCCGTGGCGAAGACGACGCTGAGCCCCGCGGCCGCATGGCCGTTCCCGACGGGCAACAAGCCTTAAGGGATTCGCGGGACTGCGAGCTGTTCCGGACGGGCCTTGCGGACAAGCAAGGCCCGTCGTCGGCTACTCAGCAGCGCCAAACGACAAACCCGGCCTCGGCCGGGTTTTTTTTGTGGGCACGAACGTCCTGCGTTCGGCCCCGCGTTGGCGGCTGGCGCCGCTGGTGCTTAGAGCTCCATCGGCTCGGTGTTGGCGAACAGCACGACCTTGCCCGAGGACGCCGACTTGGCGTCGTGCGCTGAGGCCGCTTCGAGCGCGCGCTCGGCCAAGGCACGCCGCTCGTCGGCGGCGGTCGCCGCCTCGGCGACCGGGCCCTGGCGCACGGTGTGGTGGACCTTGCGCAGATCCGAGATGGCCTTGCTGAGCTGGCCGATCTGCTCGCGCGCTTGCACCGAGCGCTCGATCGCGCCATTGCGCGCCTCTTCCGAGCGCGCCAGGCGTTGCTGCATTTGAGCGATCTTCTGCCGGCCCAGCCAGCTGCACACCGCGGCGCCCAGCAGGCCGCCGCCCAGCGCCGCCACGCAAAGTTGAATCAGGTGAATGGGTTGCACGTCGCTCTGCCGGTCGTTGTTTTACTTCCAGTCACTCTAGCGGCGACGCACATTCGTCGGCGTGAACTTGCCTCACTTGAGCATGTCGGCCGCCGAAAAACGGTGATTCTGCCCGCCACGGTGTGCAATCTTCAGCGCGCCGAGGCGGTTGCCGAGCATCGCCGCGCGCGTCAACGACCAGCCGCGCTCGAGGCCGTAGAGCAAGCCGGCGCGAAATGCATCACCGCAACCCGTGGGATCGACGACGGCGTCGGCGGCAACGCCGGCCACCGGCGTGCGCACGCCGCGATGCCAGACCTCGCAGCCCTGATCGGCCAAGGTCACGAAGATGCCGTCGATGTTCGGCCGCATCGAGATGTCGTGCAGCGACTCGCCGGTGCGATCGCACAGCATCCGGCCTTCGTAGTCGTTGACCGCGACCCAGCGCGCCATGCCGAGCATCTCGCGGTGCTCGGCGCCGTCGAACTGCGGCAGTTGCTGGCCGGGATCGAAGATGAACGGGATGCTGCGGCCGTGCAGTTGCCGAGCGTGTTCGCCCATCGCGGTGCGGCCATCGGGCGCGATGATGCCGATGGCCAGGTCGCTGCGCTGCGCGTTCGTCGGCACCGCAACCAAGTGCGCCACGTTCATCGCCCCCGGGTGGAAGGCGTTGATCTGGTTGTTGTCCTGGTCGGTGATGATGGTGCACTGCGCGGTGTGCTCCTCGGCGTCGACGTGGATCGACGAGATGTCGATCTGCATCTGCTGCAGCCGCGCCAGGTACTCGCGGCCGTCGTCACCGAGCGCGGCCAGGATCACCGGCTCGCCGCCCAGCATCTTCAGCGTGTAGGCGATGTTGCCGGCGCAGCCGCCCCATTCGCGGCGCAGCGTCGGCACGACGAACGAGACGTTCAGGATGTGCACCTGCTCGGGCAGGATCTGCTGCGCGAAGCGGCCCGGAAAGTTGCAGATGGTGTCGAAGGCCAGGGAGCCACAGATCAGCGCAGGCATTTTTGGATTGGCTTTCAGGGGTAGAAGAGGTCGATCGTGTAGCCGGTGACGCGGCGATCGCCGACGTCGAGCGTGGCCAGGGCCGACCATTCGGCGCCGGCGGCCAGCGCCTCGGGTGCTGCGCCGCCGAGTTCGGCCGCGCGCAGCACACGCCGCGTCACGACTTCGCCGCGCGGGTCGGTCAGCGTCAGATCCAGCGCCGGCATCGCCACCGCCCAGCCGGCCCGGTTGCGCACCGCCACCTGCAGCTTGTACAGCGGCGCGCCCTCGACGCGCGTCAGGCCGCTGCTGTCCACCGATACGGCGTCGAGCGAGCGCGGCGCCTGCACGCTGCAGTGCAGCGGCGCGCACAGCGCGCCGAGCAGATCGGCGCTGCCCGGCCAGCGCGCGGCCAGCAAGTCGCGGTGGTGCAATGCCATCTGCGCGCCAAGCAACAGCGGCAGCGCCAGCGCCGCAGCAATCGTCAGCCGCCGCACCACCGGCCGTTGCCAGCGCGCAGCGCGATCGGCGTCGCGCACGAAGCTCGGCGCCAGCGGCGCCGGCCCGGTGTACACCGGCGCCGACTCGTCGAACGTGGTGTGGTGGCCGCTGTGTTCGATCAGCAGCGCCGCATTGTCATCGTCGTCGTGTTCGTCGTCGTAGGCGGCCGTGAACGAGGCCGCGGCGGCAGCCTGGTCGGCGCTCGAGGCGGCCAAGGGCTCGGCGGGGGCGCCGGATGGCGCGCCGAGCCGCGAGTCCTCGCGCACCAGCGCTTGCGTCGATGACACCTCGTCCGCGTCGTCGGCAGCGCGCGCTCGGTCGTGGCGCGTGAAGACATCGACATCGACCGGTGGCGGCTTTGGCGCGGCCGCGACCAGTTCCTGCTGCAGCGGCATCGCGCCCGAAGTGCTCTCACGCTCCAGGTCGAACAGGCCTTCGAGGGCGCTGAAGACCGTGCCGCAGCGGCCGCAGCGCACCCAGCCTTCGGAGGCCTTGAGCTGGTCCTGCTGCACGCGGAACACCGTGCTGCAGGCGCTGCAACGTGTGGCCAGGCTCATCGTGCGGCGCCGCGGGTGGCGGTCATCAAGACCCAGCCGTCTTCGCTGTCGGCGACGTCGAGCGCACACCACGGTGCGTAGGCCGCGCGCAACTCATCGGCTTGCCGCTCGAGGATGCCGGCCAGCACCAGCGACGCGCCGACGGCGAGATGGCCGGCGAGCAAGGGCGCCAGCAGCGTCAGCGGCTTGGCCAGGATGTTGGCCAGCACGAGGTCGTAGGCGCCGTGCGCGGCATGCGGCAATGCGGCGTTGAGCGCGACGCCGTTGGCATGGGCGTTGGCGCGTGTGGACTCGACGGCGGCGCTGTCGATGTCCACCGCATCGATCGATTTCGCGCCGTGCAGCGCCGCGCCGATGGCCAGGATGCCCGAGCCGCAGCCGTAGTCGAGCACGCGGCCCCAAGGTTGCGCATGGCGCGCGATCCAGCGCAGGCACATGCGCGTCGTCGGGTGCGTGCCGGTGCCGAAGGCCAGGCCCGGGTCGAGGCGGATGACCTGCCGCGCCGCGCCGGGCGCCTCGTGCCAGCTCGGCACGATCCAGAACGTCGGCGTGATCTCCACCGGCGCGAACTGCGACTGTGTGACGCGCACCCAGTCTTCGTCCGGCACGGTGTCGAGCGATTGCACGTTCACGCCGCCGGCAGCCCAATCCTGCGCCAGCAGCAGCGTCGCCGCGGCGGTGGCTTGCGCGGCGTTGTCGAACAGCGCGCGCACGGTCGATTGCGCCCAGCCCGCGCGCGGTGGCGGCAGCCCCGGCTCGCCGAACATCGCGCGCTCGGACTCGCTGTCAGCCTGCGCGTCTTCCACCGACACGGCCAACGCGCCGAGCTCGTCGGCCAGCGCGTCCGACACCGGCTCGACCAGCGCTTCGTTCACGCGCAGGACCAGTTCATCCATTGATCGTTGAGCTACCTTTTGTGCTGACCGAGCCAGCCTTCGAGGTAGTGAATACTGGTACCACCCTCGATGAATTTCGCATCGACCATCAGCTCGCGGTGCAGCGGGATGTTGGTGTGGATGCCCTCGACCACCGTCTCCGACAGCGCGGTGCGCATGCGCGCCAGCGCCTGCTCGCG
>JANMHY010000423.1:0-2062 GCA_031375525.1 Burkholderiales bacterium | reverse complement strand
AGCCTTTGTCGATGTTCTCGGCGCCCAGGCTCGGGCCGATCGTGCGCTCTTCGATGATCTCCATCGGCGCGGCCAGCGAGCCGGCGCGCAACAGCAGCGCGGTGTCATTCGCTTCTTGCGTCGTCATGCTGCCGGAGATCTGGAAGCGCGCGCCGAGCTCGCTGCGGATCACCGGCGCGGTGACGACCTCGCCCTTGCCCTTCTCGAACAACAGGATCGCCATGCGCTTGCCGACGTTGTCGCGGCTCACGTCGCGCATGATCCGCGCTCCCTTGGCATCGACCGTCAGATCGACCTTGGGCTCCTGGTTCTGCGTGTCGATGCCGGCCTTGGCATCGGTGAGGTTGTCGCCGGTCAGGATGACTTGGCGCTTCAGGATCAACGCCCGCCCGCCGCGCTCGACAAAACGTTCGGTGCCAAAAGGCACGGGGCCCGAGCCGACCGCCGCCGCGCCGGCTTCGGCGCTGTCATCGACCAGGCGCATTTCGAGTGTCGCCGTGCGGCCGATGATGTCCTTGGCCTTGGCCGTGTCCTGCACGCCCGGCAGTTGCACGACGATGCGGTCGATGCCCTGCTGCTGGATCACCGGCTCCGAGACGGCGAGTTCGTTGACGCGGTTGTGCAGCGTCGTGATGTTCTGCTTGACCGCCTGGTCCTGGATGGTGCGCGCGGCCTCCGGCTTCAAGCTGCCGACGAGTTTGAAACCGTCGCCATCCGCACTCTCGACCCAGGCCAGATCGGCCAGGCTGTCCTTCAACTGGTTGCTCGCCGCGTCGGCCGCCGCCCGGTCGCGCACCCGCACTTCGACGTTGTTGCCGTCACGCGTGACCGCCGCACGGATGCTCTTGTCGCGCAGCAGCACGCGCGCGTCGCCGGACAAGGCTTCGGCACGCTTGGTCAGCGCGGCCTTCATATCGACCTGCATCAGAAAGTGCACGCCGCCGCGCAGATCGAGGCCGAGGTACATCGGCAGCGCGCGCACGCTGGCCATCCACTTCGGCGAGCGCGACACCAGATTCAAGGCGACGATGTACGGCGCGTCGTTCGGATCCGCGATCAGCGCCTTGCTGATCGCATCACGTGCCTTCAGTTGCGTGTCGGTGTCGGCAAAACGCGCCCGCACCGACGTGCCCTCGAGGGCCACGAAATCGGCATTGACGCTGGCCGCCTTCAACGCGTCCTGCACGCGCGTCACCAAGGCCGCATCGACTTTCACCGTCGCTTTGGCCGACGAGACCTGCACGGCCGGCGATTCGCCGAAGAAGTTCGGCGCCGTGTAGAGCGCACCGACGACGAGCGCGACCAGGATGATCGCGTACTTCCACCAGGGGTAGCGGTTCACGTTGCGGTCGGATTACTTGATCGTGCCCTTGGGCAGCACCTGCACGATCGCCGTGCGCTGCACCATCAGCTCGCCATTGCCGGCTTCGATCGAGACATACGACTCGCCGAGCTTGCTGACCTTGCCGAGCAGCCCGCCCGAGGTGACGACTTCGTCGCCCTTGGCCAGCGCCTCGATCATCGCCTTGTGCTCCTTCTGGCGCTTCATCTGCGGGCGAATCATGATGAAGTACAGGACCACGAACATCAGCACCAGCGGCGCCAGCGTGATCAGGGTGGACTCGGTGCCGCCGGCGGCTGGCGCGGGCGCGGTTTGGGCGTAGGCGGTGGAGATGAACACGGATGGATCCTTGTGAGTCGGCGTGAGGTGCGGCAGTGGCGACCGCGACGGCACATTTCCAACGGCCGCCTCGGCAGGGCTCGCCCATGTGGCCGCCGTGCCGAAAAGAGCGCGCGATTCTAGTGCATGCCCCCGTGCGGCTACGATGGCTCGAGCCATGAAGACCCTTCCTGAACACAAGCTGCGCGTGGCCGTCATCGGCGCCGGCCCCGTCGGCCTGGCGCTGGCCTTGCTCGCCGCGCGCCAGTTGCCCGGCGCGCAGGTGACGCTGTTCGACGCGCGCCCGGCCGATCGCGACGTCGCGGCCGATCCGCGCACGCTGGCGCTGTCGCTCGGCAGCATCCAGCTACTGCAGCGCCTCGATGCGTGGGACGGCTCGCA
>JANMHY010000358.1:0-8911 GCA_031375525.1 Burkholderiales bacterium | reverse complement strand
GCCGCCGCCGCTGACCGCCCACCGCCTGAGCGGCCACCTGCAGGCGCTGGAACACGGCCTGCTCGAGCGCGGCACCGCCGCTCGAGTGCTGCTGCTGGCCGCACTGGCCGGCGAGCATGTGCTGCTGATCGGCCCGCCGGGCACGGCCAAGAGTGCATTGGCACGGCGCCTGCACTGCGCGTTTGCGCAGACGCGCTACTTCGAGCGCCTGCTGACGCGCTTCTCGACGCCGGAAGAATTGTTCGGCCCGCTGTCGTTGAAGGCGCTCGAAGACGACCGCTACGAGCGCTTGACCGACGGCTTTCTGCCGACCGCCGGCATCGCCTTTCTCGACGAGGTCTTCAAGGCCAATTCGGCGATCCTGAACGCGCTCTTGACGCTGCTCAACGAGCGCGAGTTCGACAACGGCACGCAGCGCTTGCGCACGCCGCTGGTGTGTGTCGTCGCCGCCAGCAACGAGGTGCCGGCCGACGACGCGCTGCACGCGTTCTACGACCGCTTTCTGCTGCGCGTGCCGGTGGCGCCGGTCGGCGACGACAACTTCGCGGCGCTGCTGGCGCTCGATGAAACAGCGCCCGGCGTCGATGCGCCGATCCTGCCGGCAGAACGCGAAGCGATCGCCGCCGCGGCGGCAGGGGTCACGCTCAGCGACGATTTCGTCAGTGCCTGCACCGCGCTACGTCAATGGCTGGCCGGACGCAACGAGCCCGCGTTGTCGGACCGCCGCTGGCGCCAGTTCGTCGCGCTGGTGCGCACGGCGGCGGCGAGCGAAGGCCGCGAGGCGGTCGATGCCTATGACCTCTGGCTTGCGCCGTACGTGGCCAGCGCCAAACCCGAGAGCGTGCCGGCCTTGCAGCGATGGTTCGAGCAAGAGCTGCTGGCCACGCCGCCCAACGAAGCGCCTTGGCTCGAGCGCGCGGTGCAGGCCTTCGAAAAGCAGCTCACGATCGAAGAGTCGGCGCCGGCCGAAGACGACGACGATGCAGCCGGCAAGCTGGCCCTGGCCCGAGCGATCGGCAAGAGCGATAGTTTCAGCGAGCGCGATGACGACGCACAGCCGAACGCACAGCGCATCGTTTCTGCACGCCTCGAAGAACGTTTGCGCCGGCGCTGGAGCCCCGTGCACATCCGCTGCCGCGTTGAACAGGTGAGCGAGATCGAAGCGCAAGTGGCGGCGTCGCGCGCCGACGTGCAGGCGCGTGCGAAAGCGCAGGCCAGCGCGTTGGCGGCGCGCGTGTGGATGCCACCCGCCCTGCGTGCCCACCTTGCGAGCGCGCATGCGAAGGCGCTGTCGATGCAGGACGGCATCGCGGCGCGCCTGGCCGCAACACGCGCCGGCTTTGCCGCGCTGCCTTGCGACCAACAAGCCACGGCGATGCCCACGCCGATCGCCATCGCCATCGCCGAAACCGTCGAGTGAGTGCGTTGAATGAGTGGCTTCGACGCACCGTACGACCGCCTGCAGGCGCTGCCGCGGCCGGTGTGGTTGCCGACGCTGACGGCCGCCGTCGGCCAGCGCGAGCGGCGGCTCGACGGCGTGCGGGCCTGGCTGGCTGCGTTGGGCGCCGGCGCGCTGCCCGCCACCGGCGCTGACTTCGGCGACGCCACCGCCACCGCCGCGCTGCGCCGCGTCGTCGGCACGCTCAACCTGCCCGCGTTCACGCGCGCCACACCGGCGCTGGCCGAGCAGGTGCTGCGCACGATGTTGTGGCATCTCGACCGCGCGGTGAATCTCGAACCGCGGCTGACGCGTGATGCAGCGATCGCGCAGGTCGCACGAGAGTTCGAGCAGTCGTGGCAGCTCGAACTGCACGGCCTCGAAGCCGACCTCGCCTTGCTGCGCGACTTGTCCGGCGGCGCGCACCTGCCCTGGGGCGAACTGCGCGGGCGCCTGCGCTCGCGCGCGTGGCACGAGGCGCGGCGCGCTGCCGAGCGGCTGGCCTTGCTGCCGGCGTTGACGGCGCTGCTGCAACGCCTGGGCCGCCGCGAAGTTTCAGCGCACGCAGCACGCGGCCCCGCGCCGCGGGCGTCATCGCAGCGCGCACCGCTGCACGCGGTGCACACGCGCCTGGCCGGCGCACCGGGCGAGATCACCGGCATCCGTTTCGACTCGCGCATCGAGCACATGCTGCCCAGCGAAGCGATCCTGCTGCGCCATCCGATCGGCAAGCGCCTGTGGCGCGCGCGCCAGGCCGAGGGCCGCTTGCTGGCGCACGACACCGAAGCCGTGGTCATCGACTGGCGGCCCGACCCGCACGGCCGTGTGCGCGACAACGCAATGCAAACGCCGCCAGCGCAGGCCCTCGAACGCGGCCCCTTCGTGCTCTGCCTCGACACCTCGGGCTCGATGGCCGGCGCGCCGGAAAACATCGCCAAGGCTGTTGCCATCGCCGCGCTGCGCGAAGCGCATGCGAGCGGGCGCGCGTGCAAGCTGCTGGCCTTCGGCGGGCCTGACGAGCTGATCGAGCGTGACCTCGGCGACTTGAACGCAATGCTCGAGCTGATGGCGCAGGCCTTCGACGGCGGCACCGATGTGCAGACCCCCATCGAACGCGCGCTCGACTGCGTGCATCAAGCGGCGTGGCAAGGCGCCGATCTGCTGATCGTCAGCGACGGCGAATTCGGCTGCGTGCGGGCCACGCTCGACAAGCTCGACCGCGCGCGCAACGAGCTCGGCCTGCATGTGCAAGGCGTGCTGGTCGGCGACCGCGAAACGATGGGCCTGCTCGAAGTCTGCGACGCCATCCATTGGGTGCGCGACTGGCGGCGCCACGCCGACGGCAGCACCGACGCGCATGCGGCGAGCCCGGTGCACAGCAAGAGCCTGACGGCGCTGTATTTTCCGAATGCGCTGTCGCCACAAGCGGCCAGACACAGCGCCGCAGCTTCAGGGGCTGTGCGGCGCTGACGCCGGCGATACCCGGCGCGAGGCGGTCAGTACCAGCCCGAGCAGGATGCAGATCACGCCGACGACGAGCCCGGCGCTGATCGGCTCGCCGAGCGCCAACGTGCCGATCAGCGCCGCGGTGACGGGGCTGAGCGCCAGAAACGTCGTTGCCTTCGTCGGCGCGGTGTGCTTGAGCACCCACAACCACATCCAATAGCCGAGGCCGCTGGACAAGCCGATGGCAACCACGACGGCCCACTGCGCGAACGACAGCGCACGCGCTTGCACGAACAGGCCCTCGGCCGCTGCGGCAGGCGCGAGCGCCAGCACGGCCGCCGCCATGGCCAGCGTGCCCAGCGGCAGCGTGGCATGGCGATGCAGCAGCGGCCGGTACAACACCGAACAGACGGCGCCGCAGAGCGCGGCCACGAGCACGCAGGCCGCACCGAGCATGAAGCCGGCGCCGGTCATCGCCGGCGGGTGCACGCCCAGGGCCAGCCCGACGCCGGCGATCGACAGCAGCACGCCGACCGCCAGCGGCGCGTCGAAGCGCTCATGGCCGGCGGCGGTGGCGATGACCAGCGTCATCAGCGGAAAGGTTGCGAACAGCAGCGCACCCAGGCCGGCATCGACATGCTTCAAGCCGAAGTTGAGCAGCGCGATCAGCACACCGAACTGCACGATGCCGAGCAAGGCGACGCGGATCGCATCGCCGGCCGTCAACCGCGCCAGCGCGTGCCGCGTGCCGCCGACCACTGCCAGCAGCGGCACCAGCGTCGCCAGCGCAACCGCGTAGCGCAGGAAGGCAAGCGACAGCGGGCCGATGTCGTGCACCAGCCAGCGGCTGCCGGCAATGCAGGCGCCGACCTGGATGCCCGCCAGCGCCGCCGCACCCAGGGCCAGGCGCTCGGTGGTCATAGGCAACCTTCGCGCTGCGCGCTCCGGGGCGTGAGCGCTTCGGAGCGGCCGGGCGCGCTCACAGCGCCAACGTCCAGTGCTGCCCGACCAGAGACTTGCCGAACGATCGGTGCTTCTCTTGCTTCTCGAGCCGGAAGCCGCACGACGTGTAGATGTGGCGCGCAGCGCTCAAGTGCGACTGCGTCCACAGCGTCAACGTCTTGTAGCCCTTGGCGCGCGCGAAGCGAATGCACTCATCGACCAGCCGGGCGCCGAGCCCCTGCCCGCGCGCCGACGGCTCCACATAGAGTAGGCGCAACTGGGCCACGCGCGCCGACTTGCGAACCACGAACACCGCGCCGGCAATGCGCCCGCCCTGCTCGGCCACCCAGCAGCGCTCGCCCTTCGGATCGAACTTCTGCACGAAGCGCGCCGCGATTTCGGCGACCAGCGCTTCGAAGCGCTCGTCGTAGCCATGCTCCTGCGCATAGAGCAGGCCCTGGCGGTGCGCGATCCAGCCGATGTCGCCGACCTGGTGCGGCCGCAGCACCACCGGCTCGGGCGCGCCGCGCGGGTTCGGCGTCAGCGCACGCTCGACGGTGCGCATCGCCGCGCGCAGCTCGTCGGCGCTGCCGGCATCGAGGTGCGAGATCAGCGCCGCGGCCTGTGCGCTCGCCCCGCGCTCCAGCGGCGCCAGCGCTCGTCTGCCCTTGGCCGTGGCAACCAGCGTGCTGCTGCGCGCGTCGCTGGCATGGACACCGCGCTTGACCAGGCCCTGCGCGACGAAGCGGCGCAGGATGCGGCTCAGGTAGCCGGCATCGATGGCCAGCAGGCGCCCCAGATCGGCCGCCGCCAGGCCCGGCTGGTGCACGATCTCGTAGAGCACGCGCACCTCGGTGAGGGAAAAACCGCTGTCGAGCAGTTGTTCGTCCAAGAGGCCGAGCTGGCGCGTGTAGAAGCGGCTGAAGCGGCGCAACGCCGCGACATGGGGAGAGTCTTCCGCGCCGGCCATGACGGCATGGTGCCGCCGATGCTTGCCGCAGTCAACGACTTGCCTGACCGCGTCAACGCCCCTGCATCAACTGCGCGGCCACTGCGGCGGCGATCACCTCGGGCTCTTTGCCGACGACGCCGGGCACGCCGATCGGACAGGTGATTCGGGCCAGTTCCGCCGCTGCGAAGCCGCGCGCTTCGAGCCGGTGCCTGAACGTCGCCCACTTGCTCTTGCTGCCGATCAGGCCGATGAACGGCAGGTCGTTGCGCTCGCGCAATCGCTTCAGGCACGCCGCCACGACTTCCAGATCTTCGGCGTGCGAGAAGCTCATGATCAGCACGCGCGAGCCGGGCGCGAGGTCACGCACGGCAGCTTCCACCGGCGCTGAATGCTCGGCCTGCACCTGCGGCGGCAGCGGATCGGGGAACACTTCGTCACGGCTGTCGATCCAGTGCACGCGCACCGGCAGCGGCGCCAGCGCGCGCACGATCGCGCGGCCGACATGGCCACCGCCGAACAGCGCCACCGGCATGCGGCGCGCGTCGAGTTCCTGTTGCAGACGCAGGATCAGCGCCGCCGCGGCGTCAGGCTGCACGCGCTCGAAACCGAGATGGACCACGCCGCCGCAGCATTGACCGAGCGACGGGCCGAGGGCGCAGCGGCGCCGGGCTTCGAGCACACCACCGTCCAACGCTGTGCGAGCCTGCGCGATCGCATCGAACTCCAGATGCCCGCCGCCGATGGTGCCGAGCACGCGGCCGGCGAAGACCGCCATCCACGTCCCGGCCTCGCGCGGCACCGAGCCCTGTGTTTCGAGCACGCTGACCAGCACGGCAGGCTCGGTGGCGAGCCAGGCGCGCAGCGTGTCGAGCGTGGGGTCGGTCAGGGCCGGCATGCGCTCGAGTCTATTGGCCTTCGGGCCAGCCCAGCGGCTGCGCCCAGCCGACATATTCCTTCGGCAGCGGCGTCGCGTAGTCGCCGCGCTTGCTGGTCTGCAAACTGAGCGCCACCAGCGACTCGGCGAGCTTGACCGCCGCGGCCACGCCGTCGATGACCGGCACGCCCAGGCGCTGCTGCAGCGTCGCGCACAAGCCCGCCATGCCGGCACAGCCGAGCACGATGGCGCCGCTGCGGCCGCGTGCGAGCGCGTCGCGGGCGGAGGCTTCGATGCGGCTTACGGTGTCGTCGGTGCAGGCTTCGAGATCGAGCACCGGCGCGGTGGTGGCTTCGCGTGCTGCATCGAGGCCGGGGTCGTCGAAGCAGGCAATCATCGCAGCGTCGAGCGCGGGCCGAAGCTCGGCTGCACGGTCATCGCGGCGCTGATATTGGGGTTGACCACGAGCAGTCTCATCGGCGTCTCCGGTGCATGATCGATTGAGGTGCGTTTTGCATACAACTTTGGTGCAGTATCGCGCCGCAGCGCAGCGCCTCCGTGGCACATCGATTGCATACAAAACCCGCGCCATGTCCGCCGCTGATCTCGAGCTGATCAACCTCGTCAAGAAGTTCGACGACGTGGCTGCGGTCGCCGGCATCGACCTGCACATCGCCGGCGGCGCGTACTGCTGCCTGCTCGGCCGCAACGGCTTGGTCAACGATGTGCTGATGAAGACCCGCGTTGTGCAGCAACCCGTCGAGTGGCTGCTGTTCTCCGACTTTGCCGTCGTGCTGGCCTTCGTCCACCTGTACACGATGTTCATGATCGTGCCGATCTTCAACTCGATGATGCGCATCGACCGCTCGCTGATCGAAGCCGCGCGCGACGCCGGCGCGAGCGGCTGGCAGACCGTCGTGCATGTCGTGCTGCCGCTGTGCAAGACCGGCATCGTCATCGGCTCGATCTTCGTCGTCGCGCTGGTGATGGGCGACTTCGTCACCATCGGCGTCATGGGCGGGCAGCAGATCGCCTCGGTCGGCAAGGTCATCCAGACGCAGGCCAACGTGCTGCAGTTTCCGGCCGCGGCGGCCAACGCCGTCGTGCTGCTGGCGATCGTGCTGATGATGATCGTGGCGCTGATGCGGCTGGTTGATCTGCGCAAGGAACTCTGATGGACCGGCGGCGCGCGAGTTTCTGGTGGCTAGCGCTGTTGTTCGCGCTCTTCGCGCTCTTTCTCTACGGACCGATGCTGGCCATCTTCGTGCTCAGCTTTCAAGGACCGGAAGGCGGCCTGACCTTTCCGCTGCGCGGCGTCTCGCTGCATTGGTTTCGCACGCTGTGGGAAGGCATCGGCACGGTCGATATCGGCGGCGCGCTGCGGCGATCGCTGGCCCTCGGCGCCGTGGTGATGGTGCTGACGGTGCTGCTGTCATTGCTCGCCGGCCTGGCGTACCGCAAGAAGCTGCCCGGCGGCACGCTGTTGTTCTACGTCGTCGTCGCCAGCCTGATCATGCCGTCGATCATCGTCTCGCTCGGCATCGGCCTGATGTTCCGCCTCTTCGACGGTGCGCTGAAGAGCTGGCTCGAAGTGCATGCCCCGTCCCGGCGCTGCACCGCCTGGCGCAGGACCAGGTGATCGAGCAGCACCACAACCGCGGCGCGCGCGTGCCCGAGCCGCAGCGCGAACAGGCACGGCACATTTTCGATGCGCGGCGCGCCATCGAGTGCGAGGTCGCGCGGCAGCTCGCAGGCCGGCTTGCGCCGGGCCAGATCAACCGATTGCGCGGCCTCGTTGCTGCGGAGGCCAAAGCGCTGGCGCAGGGCAAGCGTCCCGACGCGATCCGTCTGTCCGGCGAGTTCCACCGCGTGCTCGCGCAGATGAGCGGCAACCCGGTGTTCGTGCGCCTGATCGAAGGCCTGTTGCCGACGACATCGCTGCTGATGGCGCTGTACCAGACCGACGGCCACCCGGGCTGCGTCGCCCACCGCCACGTCGAGTTGATCGACGCGCTGCAGCACAGCGCGGCGCGCGCGGCCACCGAGATGCGGCGCCATTTGCGCGAACTCGAGTTGTCGATCCGCGCCTGACCGCGGCCAGTGGCCATCGCGCGGCCCGCATTGGAAACAAGCTGTGAGTGCTGTACTCGCTCACAAGTTGTGCGCAGGCCGCGATCGGCGGCTTTTTGCAGACAAACCGCCCGGGCCGTTTACGCTTGGCTGCATGGCAGCCGCGCGCACGCTTAAAGTTTGCGTCATGCAAACACCCGCCCGCGCCCCTTCGTTTCGTCGCTCGTTGATGCACACCGGCATGGCGCTGCTCGGTGCCACGGCGCTGGGCATTGCCGCCTGTGGCGGCGGTGGCGGCGCGGCCGGCAACGAGCGGCCGCTGGAGAGCAGCCAGCCGGCATCGACCAGCGGCCGGGTGACCGTCCTCGGCGCTGTGCTCAACGCACCCTGGGGCCTGGCCTTCCTGGCAGACGGCCGCATGCTGGTCAGCGAAAGAGGCGGCACGATGGCGCTGGTCAGCGCTGACGGGGCGAGCGTGCAAGCCCGCCTCAGCGGCCTGCCCAGCGTGGACACGACGGGCCAGGGCGGTCTGCTCGATGTCGCGGTCGGCCCCGACGGGCTGATCTACTTCACCTACGCCGAGGCCGACAACGGCGGCTCCGGCACGGCGCTGGCGCGCGCGCAACTGAGCGGCGCCGCCTTGCAGAACCTGCAAGTGATCTGGCGGCAGACGCCGAAGGTGGACGGCGGCATTCACTTCGGTTCGCGCATCGCCTTTGCCGCCGATGGCACGCTGTTCGTCACCGCCGGCGAGCGCGGCGTCGAGGCCAACAACGGCACCGCGCGCAGCGACGGCAGCGGTGTGCAAATTGCGTCCAACGGCATCGGCAAGGTGATGCGCATGGACCGCGACGGCAGCAACGCCAGCGTCTTCAGCACCGGCCACCGCAACCCGCAGGGCGCGGCGTTCGCGCCGGGCGGCACGGACTTGTGGATCACCGAGCACGGCCCGCTGGGCGGTGACGAGCTCAACCGGATCACGGCCGGCGGCAACTACGGCTGGCCGGTGAAGAGCTATGGCTGCGACTACAGCGCAACGCCGGGCCAGGCCTGCCGCATCGGCGGTGGCACGCACGCGCCGGCGTACATCGAGCCGAAGGCGATCTGGGTGCCGACCTCCACCGCACCGTCGGGCCTCGCGTTCTACACGGGCAGCGCATTTCCCGAGTGGCAGGGCAACGTCTTCAGC
>JANMHY010000834.1:0-1638 GCA_031375525.1 Burkholderiales bacterium | reverse complement strand
CTGACCCTGCGACGCATGGCCGAGGGCGGCCTTTACGACCACCTGGGCGGCGGCTTCTGCCGCTACAGCACCGACGCCCGGTGGACGATCCCGCACTTCGAGAAGATGCTTTACGACAACGGACCGCTGCTGCGTCTGTATGCGCAGGCATGGCAGCTCAGCGGTGATCCGCTCTTCCGCCAGGTCTGCGAAGGCACGGCCGCGTGGCTGATGCGCGAGATGCAGTCGCACGACGGTGGCTGCTTTTCCAGCCTCGATGCCGACGCCGAGGGTGAAGAGGGCCGCTTCTACGTCTGGCAGCGCGACGAGGTCGCCCAAGCGCTCGGCGCGGACGAGTTCGCGGCGTTCGCCGCACGCTACGGGCTCGACAGCGCGCCCAACTTCGAAGGCCATGCCTGGCACCTGCATGCCGCCCTGCCGCTGGCCGACGTGGCCCAACGGCTCGGTCGCCCGATCGCCGAATGCGAAGCACTGATCGCCGGCGCTCGCGCGCGCCTGTTCGCGCTGCGCGAGACGCGCGTGCGGCCGGGCCGCGACGACAAGGTACTGACCGCCTGGAACGCCTTGGCGATCGACGGCATGGCCGTCGCGGCGCGGGTGTTCGGGCAACCGCGTTGGGCCGAGTCGGCGCGTCGCGCGCTCGACTTCATCGTCGCGGCGCTGTGGCGCGACGGCCGCCTGCTGGCCACCAACGGCCGCGCGCACCTCAATGCCTACCTCGACGACCACGCCTTCCTGCTCGCGGCGATGCTCGAACTGATGCAAGGCGAGCCGTTGCGCGCCGCCGACCTGCACTTGGCCTGCGCATTGGCCGATGCCATGGTGAATGAATTCGAGGACGCTCGTGACGGCGGTTTCTATTTCACCCGCCACGACCATGAAGCCCTGGTGCTGCGCCCGAAGTCGGGCCATGACGGCTCGCTCCCGTCGGGCAACGCCGTGGCCGCGATGCAGTTGCAGCGCCTGGGGCATCTGATCGGCGAGCCGCGCTATCTGGAGGCCGCCAGGCGCACGCTGGCGCTGTTTGCCACCGAGGCACTGCGCGTGCCACTCGGCTTCGCCACGCTCATCGCCGCGCTCGCCGAATACCACTCGCCGCCGGCGCTGGTGGTGCTCACCGGACCCGGCGCGGTGACTTCCGCCTGGCGCGGCGGGCTCGCCGGGCGCTACCTGCCCGGCTTGATGGTGCTGCAACTGCCTGAGCACACCACCGGCCTGCCCCAGGTGCTGGCCAAGCCGGTGGGTGCCCGTCCGCAGGCCTGGGTCTGCCGCGGCCCGCAGTGCCTGCCGCCGCTGGCTGACATCGAGTCGCTGTTGGCGTGCCTGTCGAGAGATGAAGCCGATGCCTGAAGCCCTCGACCAGATCGCCGCGCGCACGCTCGCGCATTACGACCAGCGAGCGCAAGCCTACCGGGAAGGTACGCGCGATCACGACGTGAGCCAGAACATCGCGGCACTGCTCCAGGCCATCGGCACGCCAGCGCCGTTGGCGATCCTGGATTTCGGTTGCGGGCCGGGCCGTGACCTCGACACCTTCACCCGACTCGGGCATGTCGCCACCGGGCTGGAGGGTCGCCACGGCTGGCCGCGATGGCCCGCGCCGCCAGCGGCTGCGACGTGCTGCAACAGAACTTCTTC
>JANMHY010000331.1:0-1871 GCA_031375525.1 Burkholderiales bacterium | reverse complement strand
GACGACACGCAGCCAGGTGTCCTGAAAGACCTCGTCGCCCTGCGTGCCGGCCTCGCGGCCGAGCACCCGGCGCACGAAGCGGTACAGCGCGCCGTGGTGGCGCGCGTACAGGCGCTCGAAGGCGCGCGCGTCGCCTTGCGCAAAGGCCTGCATCAGGGCGTCATCGTCATCGTCGGAGGCGGGCATGGCAGCGTGAGTGTCGGTCGTCCGGGCTTCTACGCGCCAGCCACACCAATGGGGTTACGCCGGCTTGCGCCGGTGGATTGAAGTCTGCGCGCGGCGGGTTCATCATGCGGGCATGAAGGCTCGGCTGACCCTCCTCGCTTCGGCTCTGTGTGCCGCCCTCGCTGCCTGCGGCGTCGGCGTCTCGATCGGCATCGGCCCCGACGACGACCCGCCGAGCGTCAGCCTGGCCGCGGCGCCGCAGGAAGCCGCGGCCGGCGAGCGCATCGGCCTGGTCGCTGCGGCCAGCGACGACTACGTGGTCCGCGAGGTCTTGTTCTTCCGCGTCGATGCCGGCAGCGACACCCTGCTCGGCCGCGACAGCAGCGCGCCCTACGCCTTGGAGACCACGCTGCCGGCCGCCGCCGGCACCGAGGTGCGCTACTTCGCCCGCGCGGTGGATGATGCGGGGCAGCGGGCCGACAGCCAGGAGGTGGCGGTCGCGGTGCGGTAGCGCAAGCGCGCAAGCTCCGATTGCAAAGACGTCTGGACGTCTATACTCCGCCATCGGAGGACTACTTGCATGCGAAGAAGGCCCGGCGAAGTCAGAGACGCCATCGTCAGCGTTCTCGAAGGGCACCCTCGTGGCGCCTCGGTGCGCGAAATCACGCAGGAGGTCACCGGACTCATCGGCGATGTATCGCCCTCTTCGGTGCGCTCGTATCTGCAACTGAACACGACAACGCTGTTCGCCCGGATGGACCGTGCCCAGTACTCGCTGCTGGGGTTCGATGAACCGCCGCCGCCGCGGGCCAGTGCGCTGGAAGCCCGATTCGTACACGGTCGTGCCGAGTTGCTGCTCGGCGATTGCATCGACTGGCTCGATCGGCGCGAGGCGCAGTCGATCCATGCGGTGGTCACCGACCCGCCTTATGGCCTCGTCGAGTACAGCGACATCGAACAGGAAAAGCTGCGCTCGCGTCGCGGCGGCGTGTGGCGCATTCCGCCGAGCTTCGATGGCGCCAAGCGCGCGCCGTTGCCGCGCTTCACGGTGCTCAATGCACAAGATCACGCCGCGCTGGAGCGCTTCTTCTACGCTTGGGGTCGCAGCCTGTTGCGCACGCTCGTTCCAGGGGCGAACGTGCTCGTTGCGAGCAATCCACTGCTGTCATACATCGTCTCCGGTGCGCTGGCGCGCGCGGGGCTGGAGCGGCGCGGGGAGATCGTGCGCCTGGTGATGACGATGCGCGGTGGCGACCGGCCGAAGGCAGCCCACGTCGAGTTCGAGCAGGTCAGCGTGATGCCGCGATCGATGTGGGAGCCGTGGCTTGTCTTTCGCAAGCCGATCGAGGGCCGTGTGCAGGACAACCTGCGCAAGTGGGGCACCGGCGGCTTTCGACGCCTCTCGGCCGACAAGCCGTTCGGCGACGTGATCGAGTCGGCGCCGACGCGGGCTGCCGAGCGCAAGCTGGCGCCGCATCCGAGCCTGAAGCCGCAGGCCTTCCTGCGCAAGCTCGTGCGCGGCGTCCTGCCGCTGGGTCAGGGCGTCGTGCTCGATCCGTTTGCGGGGGCGGGCTCGACGCTGGCCGCTGCTGAGGCGGTGGGCTACTCGAGCATCGGCATCGAGCGCGACCGCGGCTATTTCGACGTCGCCACCGGTGCGATTCCTCGCTTGGCAGCACTGCGGCTGCTGCCCTGAAATGCGCTAC
>JANMHY010000323.1:0-5500 GCA_031375525.1 Burkholderiales bacterium | reverse complement strand
CGAGCTGCTGCTGATGGACGAGCCCTTCGGCGCCCTCGACCCGATCACGCGCGCGGCCTTGCAGCAGGAGATGGCGCGCATCCATCAGGCCTCGGGCAAGACGATCGTGCTGGTGACGCACGACATCGAAGAGGCGCTGCGCCTGGCCACGCGGATCGTGCTGCTCGATCACGGCCGCATCGTCCAGGACGGCCCGCCGGCGCAACTGCTCGCGCAACCGGCCAACGATTTCGTGCGCGAATTCTTCGGCCGCACCGAACTCGGCCTGCGCCTGCTGGCCTTGCACCGCGTGGCTGAGCGCGTGCGCGCCGGTGAAGCCGCCGAGGGCGAGCCGGTGGCCGATGCGATGAGCCTGCGCGACGCGCTGTCGCAATTCGTCCTGCGCCGCGCCGCGCGCCTGCCGGTGGTCGATGCGTCGGGCCGCTCGCTCGGTGCGATTCATTTCAGCGACCTGCTGTTGCCGCGTTCTTCGTGACGGCATGAAGGCGCTCGCATCGCTGCTGCGCGACCCGCTGCCCTGGCTGCTCGCGGCGCTGCTGCTGTTGGTGCTCGGCATGCCGCTGCTGCGGCCGCTGTTCGCGGCGATGTTTCCGGCGCTGGACCGGCCGCTGTACGAGCAGGACAGCTTCGTCGCGCTGCTCGGCTCGCACCTGGCGATCGTCGCTGCATCGAGCGCGCTGTCGCTCGCCGTCGGCGTGGCCGCGGGCCTCTTCGTCACGCGCGATGCGGGCCGCGAGTTCCGGCCGCTGGTCGAGACGCTGGTGGCGATCGCGCAGACCGTTCCGCCGGTGGCGGTGCTGGCGATCGCGGTGCCGCTGATCGGCTTCGGCGCGCTGCCGGCGCTGATCGCGCTGGCCCTCTACGGCCTGCTGCCGATCGTGCGCGCCACGATCGCCGGCATCGAGTCGGTGCCGCGCGGCGTGATCGAGGTCGCCGATGGCCTCGGCCTCGAACGCAGGCAGCGCCTGGCGCGCATCGAGCTGCCGCTGGCGCTGCCGGTGCTGCTGGCCGGCGTGCGCAGCTCGGTGATCATCAACATCGGCACGGCCGCAGTGGCTTCGACCGTCGGCGCCAAGACCCTCGGCTCGCCGATCATCGTCGGCCTGTCGGGTTTCAACACCGCGTATGTGATTCAAGGCGCGCTGGTCGTGGGGCTGCTCGCCGTCGTCACCGATCTGGCGTTCGAGCGTCTCGGCCGGCGGCTCAGCCGCTGGCGCGCGGCGGATTGACTGATCTGCTCGGCGCCGCAGCCCAGCGCCGGAGAAAGGCTGCTTTGCCCGTGCAAATGCAGGCATCGGCTCGCTGACCGCGGCTCTACGCTCGCTGGCAGCACCATGACCTTGCCTGCCTTTTTCCTGTCGCTGAAGTTCCGCTTGATTGCCGTCGCCGTGGCCACCGGGCTGCTGACGGCGGCCGGCACGTCCAAACTGCTGCTCGACGCCACCGGCGCGGGGCTGCGCGCTCAACTGCTGCGCCTGGAGCGCGAAGACGCGGAGCGCACCGCGCAGCTGCTCGGCGGCAAGCTCGAAACGCTCAAGCGTGCACTCGTGGCCGTGGCGGCAAGAACCGACAGTGCGACCTGGCGAGATCGCCCTGCCATGGAGCGCTACCTGCTCGACAAGCCGGCGCTGCACACCTTGTTCGATGGCATGCTGGTCGCCACACCGGACGGCAGCACGCTGCTGCGCATGGACCGCGGCCAACCCACGCCCGAGCGCCCGAACATCGCCGACCGCACCTACTTCCAGCAGGCGATGCGGACTGACCAGCCGGTGGTGTCCGACCCGCTGATCGGCCGGGTGAGCAAACGGCCTCTCGTCATTCTGGCTGTGCAGGCCGTGAGCGCGGACGGCACGCCGTTGGGCGTGATGGCCGGCGTGGTCAACCTGCAGTCGAACAGCTTGTTCAGCGACAGCCGCGTGCACAGCCGAGCGGATGGAACGGTCGATATGGTGGTCGATCGCCGCGGCGTCCTGCTCGCGCACCCGGACCCCGCTCGCCTGCTGGCGCCCACGGACCAACTGGCCGGTGTGGCGGGCACCATCCAACGCTGGCGCGACGATGGCAGCCCGATCGATCTCGATGGGCGCGCCGAGCTGACGGAGGGCCACCTGGTGGCCAGCGCCGGTATTGCCTCGTCGGACTGGATGCATCTGCGTGTGACGCCGCAAGCGCTGGCCTTGAAACCGTTGCAAGACGCTCACCACGAAGCGTGGCGGGCCGCGGCGGTGGCTGGGGCGTTGGCCGCGCTGCTGGCCGGCAGCGTGGGTTGGTGGTCGGTGCGGCCGATCGCGCGCCTGCGGCAGCGCGCCTTGCGCTTGCTGGCCAACGAGGACGACGTCAGCACGACGTGGCGCCACGGCCGCGACGAACTGGGCGACATGGGACAAGCCTTCGAGCAGCTGCTGGCAGAGCGCCGTGGCCAGCAGGCCGAACTGCAGGCACTGCTGCTCCAGGTGGAGTCCGTGCTCGACCATGCCGACGTGGGCATCGCCCTCAGCGTCAACAGCCACTTCGTGCTCGTCAGCCGGCGGCTTTGCCAGATCCTGCGCTGCGAGCGCGCCGATCTCATCGGCGAGCCGACCCGCAGGCTCCACGCGTCGGCGTCGGCCTACGACGCGCTGGCCGAGCGGGCCGGCCCGGCGTTCACCGCGCACGGCGTCTTCGAATGCGAGATCGAACTGGTGCGCCGCGATGGCCAGTCCTTCTGGGCCCGCATGCGCGGCCGCGCCGTCGTGCCCGGTGACTTGTCGGCCGGCACCATCTGGGTGATCGAGGACGTGACCGATTCGCGTCAGCAGCGAGAGAGCCTGACCTGGTCGGCCAGCCACGATGCGCTGACGGAGCTGCACAACCGCGCCGCGTTCGAGGCCCGGCTCGAGGCCGCCGTGACCGATCCCCGCCAGCATCCCTTCTGCGCGTTGTTCATCGACCTCGATCGCTTCAAGCAAGTCAACGACACCGCGGGACATGCCGCCGGCGATGCGTTGCTGCAAGGCGTGGCCAACGCGCTCTCGGGCTGCGTGCGCCGGGACGATGTGGTGGCCCGGCTCGGTGGTGACGAATTCGCCGTGTTGCTGCCGAAGTGCCCCGGGGCCAAAGGCCGATCGATTGCCGAGAAGCTTTGCGCAGCGGTCGAGGCCTACGCGCTCGAGTGGCAGGGCGCAACGCACACCGTCGGCGCCAGCGTCGGCATCGCCGCTGGCACCGGCAACCACGCCAATGCAGCAGAGGTGTTGCGCGAAGCGGATGGCTACTGCTACGCCGCCAAACGCGCCGGGCGCAGCCGGGTCGTCGGTGTGGAAGAGACGCCGGCCTGACCGCTGTCGAACGCCGCCCGCGAACCCGCTAACCCATCCGCTGGTGATACAGGTTCTGCGGGTGCTGCCCCTCGGCGAAGAAGGACCAGCGCTCGGCCAGCAGGCCGAAGTACTGGACGACGAAGAGCAGCGCACCGACGCCGGCCGTGACGCCGGCGCCGAGGACGACGAGCGCGGCCACCGGTGCGATGACGCCGAAGACCAGCGCGCACAGCCGCATGCCGATCACCTGCCACGGCGTGTGGCCGTGAAAGAACTCGCGCGTGCCGAAGCTGCCGGCTGTCATGCCCTGCGAGGTCTGCACGATGCGCGGGTGGCGCACGCCGAGCGCGGTTTGCACAGTGGTCTTCGGCGGCAGCGTCAGGTTGCGCCAGAGCGTCAGGCTGCGTGACACGCCGCCTGCGACCGTGGCGATCAGCGTAGCCATCGCCAGCGCTGCGGCGAGTGTTGGCGCGAGCGCGGCGGCCAGCGCGGTGCAGAGCATCAAGCCCGAAGCGATGCCGAGCAGCGTGTAGTTCCACGGCGTGAGCGGCGTTGCCCATTCGCGGATCGCCTTCACCGCCGCGTAGATCATGCCGGTGCACAGGTAGAGCAGCAGCGCCAGCACGGCAGCGGCAATGCCCCAGCCGAACGTGGCCTTGGCCCACCAGTGCGACACCGCCCACGCGGCCGTACAGCCCAGAAACGCCGGCAACACGATGACCTCGCGCGACAGCCACGAGGTGCGCCACATCGCTGCCGAGCGCCACGCGCGCAGCGGGTGGCCGAGGTGAAACGTCGCCGCGACGAGGCCGACGCCACCGAGCAGCAGCGCGAGCGCTGCGCCGACGATGTAGAAGCTGGTCGCGGGCGCAGGCGTGAGCAGACCGAAGCTGGCGCCGATGTCGATGCCGACAAGCACCAGCATCAGCCCCTGCGCGGCGCCGGCCAGCGTGGTGAAGAAGATCATTGACCAGGGTGGATGCATGTCACGCCCGAAGCCACTGACCGCCCCCTCGGGGGGCAGGAGCGAAGCGACGTGGGGGTTGTTTCATCCCGTCTCGTCAATGTTCCCAATCACCACCGAGCGGCGCACCACCCGCCGCCGGCTCGCGCCCTTCGACGCGCAGCGGGTTCTGCTCACGCACGAGCTGCGCCGGGTCGGTGCGCGCGTCGGTCTTGCGGCGCGGCAGGTAGTGGTTGGCGGGTTGCGTGCCGAGCTCGGGCATCAGCGTATAGCCGCCGCGCTCGGCAATCGCGCGCGAGACTTCTGAATCCGGGTCGTGCACGTCGCCAAACAGGCGCGCGTTGGTCGGGCAGGCCATCACGCAGGCCGGCTTGCGCTCGGCCTCGGGCAAGGTCTTGTCGGTGATGCGATCGACGCACAGCGTGCACTTGGTCATCACCTGGCGCTTCTCGTCCAACTCGCGCACGCCGTACGGGCAGGCCCACGCGCAGTACTTGCAGCCGATGCATTTGTCGTAATCGACGAGCACGATGCCGTCTTCTTCGCGCTTGTAGGAGGCGCCCGTCGGGCACACCGGCACGCACGGCGGGTCTTCGCAGTGGTGGCAGCTCTTCGGGAAGTGCACCGTCTGCGTGTCGGGGAACTCACCAACTTCGAAGCTGAGCACGCGGTTGAAGAAGGTGCCGGTCGGGTCGGCGCCATAGGCGTTCTCATCGACCAGCGGACCGGCACTGCCGGAGGTGTTCCATTGTTTGCAGCTCGTCACGCAGGCGTGGCAGCCGACGCAGACGTTGAGATCGATGACCAGGGCGAGTTGTTTGCTCATGCCAACGCCTGCGCTTGCTGAGCCTTGCTGGCGAGATGCCCCGCCCACAGCCCTTCCAGGGTCAGACTGCCTCCGTCCACCAGGGCGGACATGGCAGCCGCGACAAGTTGCGCCCGATCGCGCAGGAATGCATTGAAGTCGTCGGTGAGCTTCTCTTTGAACGCAACACCCTCGAAGGTCGCGTAGTGCCCCTTGGAAAGCAGATCGAACGAGATCAGGTGCGACTTCAGTCGCTCCCCGACAGCCTTCTCGTCGGCCCACTCCACTCGCTCGCGCAAGTAGTCCAGCGGATCCTTCCGTCCGATCATCCTGTTCGTCTTCCAAGTGATGAGCGCGCAGTTAAGCGCCAGGTAGCTGGCGATGCCTGCCTCCGCAAGCAGTGCATCGGGAAAGACGTGGTGGTACTCG
>JANMHY010000321.1:0-1597 GCA_031375525.1 Burkholderiales bacterium | reverse complement strand
GCTCTTGAGCAGGTTCAACGCGCGCTGCACTGCATCGGCAGCAGGAATCTGCCGCGGCGCTGCATCGACCACCTTGACCAGCGAGGCCTTGCCGGCCACGGCGTCCATCGTCTGCGCGAACAGCTTGGCCGGCAGATCGAGATAGACGCCGCCCGGCCGGCCCGACACCGCCGAGCGGATCGCGCGCGCGATGCCGATGCCGATGTCCTGCGCATGCAGCACACGAAAGGCCGCCTTGCACAGTGGCTTGGCAATCGCCAACTGATCCATCTCTTCGTAGTCGCCCTGCTGCAAGTCAACAATCTCGCGCTCCGACGAGCCGCTGATCAGGATCATCGGGAAGCAGTTGACCGTGGCGTTGGACAGCGCGGTCAGGCCGTTCAGGAAGCCGGGCGCCGACACGGTGAGGCAGATGCCGGGCTTCTGCGTCAGGAAGCCGGCGGCAGCCGCCGCGTTGCCGGCGTGCTGCTCATGGCGAAACGAAATCACGCGCATGCCCTGCGCTTGCATCTTGCGCGTCAGGTCGGTGATCGGGATGCCGGGCAGGCCGAAGATGGTGTCGATGCCGTTCAGCTTGAGCGCATCGATGACCAGATGGAAGCCATCGATCTTGGCTGCGCTGTTTTGCTCGGCGGCGGGGGCGGGCGAAAGGACTGCCGACATGGCGCACTCCTGGAAGTCTTGGGGTTGGCGGCTATGGTAGAAAAGCAGCCTTCCCATCCCCGTTGACCGCGGTCAACTTTCGCCAATTGGTCCCCTCGCCGTGCCCCTCGCCTCGATGACCCCGCTGGCCCTGCACCCCGAACGAAACGTCATTCGCGTTCAACTCAAACAGAACGTGGTGCTTCAAGCCATGACCGACGAGGAGCGGCGCGAACTCGAAGACAGCCTCGAAGTCGTCGATTGCCCCAAGGGCGAGTACCTGCTGCACCAGGGTGTGCACGACATGGAGCAATACTTCGTGCTCGACGGCATCTTGAAACGCGTCGTCTCCGACGCCGATGCGCACGAGATGATCCTGCGCTTCGCCGACGAGCGCGACATCGAGACCAGCTACGCGGCGTGGCGGCTGAACACCCCCACGCCCTATGCCATCGTCAGCGTCACCAAGGCGCGCGTAGCCAAGCTGCCGATGCCGCGCTGGGTCGCCTTCATGGACAGGCACCCGAAGTTCAAGGCCGAGTTCGAGTACCACGTGATGCGGCTGATGAGCGAGATCATGGCGCACACGATCACGCTGCACCTGCTCGACGCGCCCGGCCGCGTGCACCGCTTCATGCGCAAGCATGCTGAACTGGCCGAGCGCATTCCGAAGAAGGAACTCGCGGCCTACTTGAATCTTTCGGCGGAGACGCTGTCGCGGTTGAAGCAGCGGGGGAAGATTTAGCGTTGTTGTGTGCGCGAGCAAGGCTTGGGGCCGGCCGGTGTGGGGCTGCGAATGCGACGCCCGCTTCGCGGGTGCGCTGCGGTACTCGCCTTGGGGTCGCACCGTGTAACTCGCTGCACTCACTGCGTTCGTTTCGCTCGGACAGACACGGTGAGTCAGTTTACGAAGCGCGTGAGTACATGCGCCGACCCCAAGGCTGCGCTCCTCGCC
>JANMHY010000280.1:0-8422 GCA_031375525.1 Burkholderiales bacterium | reverse complement strand
ACAGGCCCGTCATCTCGAGGTCGATCCAGATCAGGTTGTTGTCGTTCTTGATGAGAGTCTGCGTATCGGTCATGGTGCGCCCCTGTCTTACAGCGCCGGCATTGTGGCAGCCCTACACTCCTGCCTATGGATTCTCTGCTGTTGACTTCGTTGTTCGCCGCTGCCGTCGCCTTGAGTTTCGTCCTCAAGACCTGGCTGGCGATGCGGCAGATGCGGCATGTGGCCGCGCACCGCGGCGCGGTGCCTGCCGCGTTCGTGGGCACGGTTTCGCTCGAGGCACATCACAAGGCCGCCGACTACACGCTGGCGCGTGGCCGCTTCGGCCTGGTCAGCCTGGCCTTCGGCACTGTGGTGCTGCTGGCGTGGACGCTGCTCGGCGGGCTCGATGCGCTCAACGGTTGGGTGCGAGACCTCGTGCAGCCGCGCTGGGGTTCGATGGCCTATCAGCTGGCCTTGCTCGGCGCGGTGGCCGCGATCGGCAGCGTTGTCGAGATGCCGCTCGATGCCTGGAACACGTTTCGCATCGAACAGCGATTCGGCTTCAACCGCATGACGTGGAAGCTGTACCTGCTCGATGCGCTCAAAGGCGCAGCGGTCGGCGCCGCCATCGGTTTGCCGCTGGCCGCACTCGTGCTGTGGATCATGGGCGCGGCCGGATCGTGGTGGTGGTTGTGGGCGTGGCTGGCCTGGACCGGCTTCCAGTTGCTGATGCTGCTGCTCTACCCGACCGTGATCGCGCCGCTGTTCAACAAGTTCTCGCCGCTGCCCGACGCGTCGCTGGCCGAGCGTGTCAGCGCCTTGATGACGCGCTGCGGCTTTCGCGCCAAGGGCTTGTTCGTGATGGACGGCAGCAAGCGCTCGGCGCATTCGAATGCGTACTTCACGGGGCTCGGCTCGGCCAAACGCGTTGTCTTTTTCGACACGCTATTGAAGCGCCTGTCGCCGGCCGAAGTCGAAGCCGTGCTCGCGCACGAACTCGGCCACTTCAAGTTGAAGCATGTGCCCAAACGCATGATCGGCATGTTTGCAGCCAGCCTGGCTGCGCTGGCGCTGCTCGGCTGGCTGGCCCAACAGCAGTGGTTCTACACGGGCCTGGGTGTGACGCCGAACATCGGCGGCGTGCCCAACGACGCATTGGCGCTGATGCTGCTGATGTTCGCGCAGCCGCCGTTGGCTTTTCTCGTCACGCCGTTCGCGGCGGCGCTGTCGCGCAAGCACGAGTTCGAGGCCGATGCGTATGCGAGCGCGCAAGCCAACGGACAAGACCTTGCCAACGCGCTCGTCAAGCTGCACGAGGACAACGCCGGCACGCTGACGCCCGACCCGTTGTATGCCCGCTTCTACTACTCGCATCCGCCGGCGGCAGAGCGCTTGGCGGCGCTGAAGCTCGCTTGAGCAAGTTCGCGGCGCTCGACCTCGGGCGCGTGGTCGCGGCACATGGCAGGCACTGCGTCGTCGAGTCGCCGGAAGGCGAGCGCACGATCTGCCATCCGCGCGGCAAGAAGAGCGATTGTGTCGTCGGCGACCTGGTGCGCTGGCAGCCGGCGGGCGACGAAGGCGTGATCGAGCACATCGAGCCGCGGCGCAACCTGATGCACCGCCAGGACGAGTGGAAGACGAAGTCCTTCGCGGCGAATCTCGATGCCGTGCTGGTGATCGTCGCCGCCGATCCGCCGTTCTCGGAGGCGCAGCTCGCGCGCGCGCTGATCGCTTCCGAGAGCGCCGGCATCGCCGCGGACGTGCTGCTCAACAAGTGCGACCTGCCGCAGGCCGCAGCAGCGCGCGACCGGTTGGCGCCGTACCGCGCGATGGGCGTGCCGGTGCACGAGGTGGCGATGAAGGCCGAGCCCGCCGCCGCGCGCGCGGTGCTCACACCGTTGCTCACCGGCCGCACGACGCTCGTGCTCGGGCCCAGCGGCATGGGCAAGAGCACGCTGATCAACCTGATGGTGCCGGGTGCCACCGCGCAAGTCGGCGAAATCTCGGCCGCGCTCAACGCCGGCCGCCACACGACGACCACGACCACTTGGTACTGGATCGACGCCGCGCGGCAGAGCGCGTTGATCGACTCGCCGGGTTTTCAGGAGTTCGGCCTGCGCCATGTCGACGCGCTGCAACTTCCCGGTCTGATGCCTGATCTGCGCGCGTTTGCCAGTGGCTGCAAGTTCTACAACTGCACGCACCGGCACGAGCCTGGCTGCACCGTGATCGCCGCGGTCGAGCGCGGCGAGATCAGCGCGTCGCGCTGGCGCATCTACGGCGAGATCTGCGACGAGTTGGCGCGAGAGCGGTGGTCGGGCTTCCTCCCCTACCACCGCTCCCGCCGTCGCTCTGATGCACGGCTCCCCCGAGCCCCCTACGAGTGGGAGGCTCCAGCTCGTTGCACGTTACCACCCATCCATCCTCCAAAAGGAGGGCTCCAGGATGAGAGACAAGACGTCTTGTTGGCCTGACTGGAGCCTCCCTCTCGGAGGGGGCTCGGGGGAGCCGTACGTTCGCCAGCGACAGCAGCGCCGCCAGCAACATCCACAAGATCACCGAGCGCCAGACCAGGCCGACCACGCTTTGCAGGTGACCCGCCTGGGCCGGCGCTCCCGGCGTCGAGCCCCGTGCTGAAGCCGCTTCCGGGTTGCCGCCGACATCGAAGGTCTTCGAGCGATCGGGCGTGACGCCCGGAGCCGCCTGGCCACCGAGCTGGACGCCGATCGCGCCGGCCGCAGACGCGAGCAGGATGCCTTCGTTCGGATGCAGCCACAGCATGGCGTCGCGCCGCCAGCCGTTGACTGCTTCTTCGAAGTTGCCGACGACAGCAAAGCCGAAGGCCGTCATGCGCGCCGGTACATGGTCGATCAGCGAGAACGAGCGCTGCGCCAGATGCATCAGCCGCTCGTTGGCGGGCACATCGAGCGTGCGGCTCTTGAAGGCCCAGTAGCGGCTCGCAAACTCGGCCATGCGGTAGAGCACCGCGCCCGCCGGGCCGAGGCCCAAGGCCGACAGCGCTATGAACCAGAAGAAGACGCCGAAGACATGGCGGTGCGCCGCCAGCAGCGAGTGCTCGAGCACGTGGCGCAGGAGTTCGGTGCGCGGCAGCTCGCTGGCGTCGAGATGCCGCCACTCGGCGAGCAGGCGGCGCGCTTCGGTTTCTTCGCCGCGGTCGAGCGCAGCGCGGATGTCGGTGAAGTAGTGGCTGAACTGGCGAAAGCCGAGCGTGAGGTAGAGCACGGCGATGTCGAACACGAAGGCGCCGAGCAGCGAAACCTTGGCGATCGCCGCATAAACGAGCGCGGCGGCGATGGCCGGCGCCAGCACGGTGACGCACCAGACGACGATGGCGTGGCGGTCGCGGCCGGCGTCGAAGTTGCGGCCGGCCCAGCCGGTCCACGAGATCAGCGTGTCGTGCACCCAGTTGTGGCGTGGCAGCGGCTTCAACTGCTCGATCATCAACGCGAAGAGGACGGCGAAGAAACTCATCGGGCTTGATCTTAGGCCGACAGCAAGCGATAGAAGTTGCGCAGCATCGCCGCCGTCGCGCCCCAGATGAAGTAGTCGCCCTGCCCATCCGAGCGCGGCCACGGCATCGACAAGAACTCGCGCCGGCTGCCGGCGAATTCGAAGACGTGGCGCTGGTGGTGAGCCGGCGTCATCAGGAACGTGAGCGGCACTTCGAAAGCCTCGGCCACTTCGTGCGCGTCGATGGCCAGCTCGAACGGCGGCTGCACGAGGGCCACGATCGGCGTCACGTCGTAGTCGGTCACGGTCCGGTAGATCGGCAACACGCCGATGACTTCGACATGACGCCGCGCCAGGCCGACTTCTTCTTCGGTCTCACGCAGTGCGGTGTCGATGGCATCGGCATCGCTGGCTTCAGCGCGCCCGCCCGGAAAGCTGATCTGGCCGGCGTGATCTCGCAGGTGCGAGGTGCGTTGCGTGAGCAGCACCGTCAAGCCGTGCTCGCGCTGCACCAGCGGCACGAGCACGGAAGCGCTCATGCGCTCGCGGCCTTCGAAGACGCCGCCGTCGCCGAGGGTTTCGGGCGTCCATGCAGGCGGCGCATTCAAGCGCCGGCGCAGCGCATCGGCGTTCAGGCGAGCGACATCCACCGCCGCCAAATGCGCATCCGTGCCGAGCACGGGCACGGCGCGCGGGTCGGTGATGCGGGGGCGGTTGCTCATGCGATCAGCTTACGGCAGCAACAACAAAGCCGCCCTGGGGCGGCTTTGCGAGTGGCCATCGGCGAGCCGGTCAGGCTTGGGCCGTGCTCGACTTGGCCGCCAGCTTTTCCTTGATGCGCGCGCTCTTGCCCGAACGATCGCGCAGGTAGTACAGCTTGGCGCGGCGCACGTCGCCGCGGCGCTTGACTTCGATGCTGGCGATCAGCGGGCTGTAGAGCTGGAAGGTGCGCTCGACGCCTTCGCCGCTGGACACCTTGCGCACGATGAACGAGCTGTTGAGGCTTCGGTTGCGCTTGGCAATGACGACGCCTTCATAAGCCTGCACGCGCTTGCGGGTGCCTTCGACGACGTTGACGTTGACGATCACGGTGTCGCCGGGGGCGAAGGCCGGGATGGTCTTGCCCAGGCGGGCAATTTCCTCGTGTTCGAGGGTCTGGATCAGGTCCATGGGTTCTCCGAGCGATCGTGCCTGGGGTGTTGTTGATGGGGCAGGAACAAGTCCTACAGTGGCCCGGCAGAGGATCGAAAGCCCGCGATTATAGGTGGAGCGCGGCCAGAAAGGCCTCGTCGGATTTGGACAGGCGCCCGGCCGCGCGGGCGGCGGCGATCAGCTCGGGCCGGCGGCGCGCGGTCAGCTCCAGCGAGCGCTCGCGGCGCCAGCGCTCGATCTGCGCGTGGTGGCCGGACATCAGCATCGCCGGCACGGCTTGCCCGTCGAGCACTTCGGGGCGGCTGTAGTGCGGGCAATCCAGCAAGCCATCGTCGCCAAAGCTGTCCTGCTCGGCCGATTGTTCGTCTCCGAGCACGCCGGGCTGCAGCCGCGCGACGGCGTCGAGCAGCGCCAGCGCCGGCAGCTCGCCGCCGGAGAGCACGAAATCGCCGAGGCTGAGTTCCTGCGTGACGTGGCGGTCGACAAAGCGCTGGTCGATGCCCTCGTAGCGGCCGCACAGCAGCACCGCGCCGGGGCCGACGGCCATCTCGCGCACCAGCGGCTGGTCGATGCGCTTGCCCGTCGGCGTGAAATGGATCACGGCTGGCGCCGCCTCGCCACGATCGGCCTTCACCGCCGCCAGCGCGCGTTGCAACGGCTCGGCCAGCAGCACCATGCCGGGGCCGCCGCCGAACGGCCGGTCATCGACGCGCTGGTGCGCGCCCTCGCCGTGCTCGCGCAGCGGCCACAGGCGCACATCGACCTGTTTGCTTTCATAGGCACGACGCGTCACGCCGAGCTTCAGAAACGGCTCGAAAAGTTCGGGGAACAGCGTGAGGACGTCGAAGCGCATCTCAGGTTTAGAAATCGAGGCCCCAATCGACGCTGATGCTTCGCGCCGGCAGATCGACGCTGTCGATGTACGCGGCGACGAACGGGATCAGCCGCTCGTCATCGCCCTGCACCACGCGCAGCACGCTGTGCACACCGGTGTCGATCAGGTCGGCGACGGTGCCGAGTGCGACACCCTCGCGATTGACGACTGCGCAGCCGATCAGATCGACCCAGTAGTACTCGTCATCGCCCGCCGTCGGAAAGCTCGACCGCGCGACGAACACGCGCGCGCCATGGAGCGCCTCGGCGGCGTTGCGGTCCAACACCTCCTGCGCGCCGGCGACGACCAAGCCGCCCTGCTCGCGAGATTGCGTGATGTGCAGCAGCGCCGGCGGCCGCACGCCCGGCCCGTCGGGCGGCCGCAGGTGCCAGCGTTTGGTGGAGAACAGCGCTTGCGGGTCGGTTGCAAAAGGCTGGACCTTGATCCAACCTTTGATGCCCCAAGCGCCTAGAACGCGGCCGACTTCCACCGCATCGGTGGGGAAGTCGTCGCCCGGCGTGCTCAATTAAGCAGCGGCCTTCTTCTTGGCTTGATCGACCAGGCGAGCCACCGTGGGCGACAGTTGCGCGCCCTTGCTCGCCCAATGCGTGACGCGATCGGTGGCCACGCGCAGCGGCTCTTCGCCGCCCGCCGCCACCGGGTTGTAGAAGCCCACGCGCTCGATGAAGCGGCCATCGCGGCGCTCGCGCGAATCTGCAACGACGATGTTGTAGAAGGGGCGCTTCTTGGCGCCGCCACGGGACAGACGGATAACGACCATTTGTCGGTTCCTCGAATGAAGTCTTTTCGATTCGCCGACCGCGCAAGACACTCGCAGCCGGCAACTCTGGTTTGAACGGTCGGTGCCGTAGATACGCCGGTGTGAGCAACCGGCCAGCCCCGAAAACCGGCGATTATAAACTCGGCCGCATGCTTGACCGCCCGCTGCTGATCCGCCCGAGCACGAATGCCGACCTGCCCGCCCTGACCCGCATCTACGGCCACGCCGCGCTGCACGGCACCCGCACCTTCGAGCTCGAGGCACCCGATGAGGCCGAAATGGCGCGCCGCCGCGACGCCGTGCTGGCCAACGGCCTGCCCTGGCTGGTGGCCGAGCGCGACGGTGCGGTGCTCGGCTACGCCTATGCCAACCACTTCCGCCCGCGCCGTGCCTACCGCTTCTGCGTCGAGGATTCGATCTACCTCGACGAGCGCGCCCGCGGCCACGGCGTCGGCCGCATGCTGCTGGCCGAGCTGCTGGCGCAATGCGCAGTGCGCGGCGCCAGGCAGATGCTGGCCGTGATCGGCGACTCGGCCAACGCCGGCTCGATCGGCGTGCACCGCGCCTGCGGCTTCGAAGACACGGGCGTGCTCAAGGCCGCCGGTTGGAAGTTCGACCGCTGGCTCGACGTGGTGCTGATGCAAAAGGCGCTCGGTGAAGGCGCGGCCACCGCACCTCGTGAGTGACGCGCGATTGACGGCCTACAAATCGAAGACGCTGGCGACATGGCTGGCGTGTATCGGCGGTGCCTTCGCAGCGCACCGCTTCTACCTGCACGGCGTGCGCGACGTCTGGGCCTGGCTGCATGCCGTGCCTACGTTGGCCGGCTTGTACGGCATTCATCGCGTGCAGACGCTGGGCCAGGACGACCAGTGGTCATGGACGTTGCTGCCGCTGCTCGGTCTGATGATCGCGCAGGCCGGCCTGTTCGCCATCCTCTATGGCCTCACGCCCGACGCAAAGTGGGATGACGCCCACAACCCCGGCCATGCGCCGCGCAACACACGCTGGCTGCCGGTGCTCGGCGTCATCGCCGCGTTGATGATCGGCGCGACGGCCTTGATGGCGACGATCGCTTTTGGCGGGCAACGCTTCTTCGAGTGGCAGGTCGAAGAGTCGCACAAGATCAGCCGCTAGAAAATCAGCCGGCCAACGCCATAGCCCACCGCCGCCATCAAGGCTGATGCGGGGATGGTGAAGATCCACGCCCAGACGATCGTGCCGGCCACACCCCAGCGCACTGCCGACGCGGTGCGCGTCGAGCCGACGCCGACGATGGCGCCGGTGATGGTGTGCGTGGTGCTCACGGGAATGCCGAGGCCGGTGGCCAGGAACAGCGTGATCGCACCGCCGGTCTCAGCGCAGAAGCCGCCGACCGGCTTCAACTTGGTGATGCGCTGGCCCATCGTCTTGACGATGCGCCAGCCGCCGAACATCGTGCCCAGACCGATGGCGATGTAGCACGACCAGATCACCCAGGCCGGCGGCATCTTGTCGGCGGCGCTGGCGTAGCCGGTGGCGATGAGCAGCATCCAGATGATGCCGATGGTTTTCTGCGCGTCGTTGCCGCCGTGGCCCAGGCTGTACAGGCCCGCGGAGACGAGCTGCAGGCGGCGGAAGATGCCATCGACACGCTGCGGCCGCACGCCGCGGCAGATCCAGGCCACGGCAACCATCAGCAGCGAGCCGAGCAGGAAGCCGAGCGTCGGCGAGACGATGATGAAGGCCACCGTCTTCCACACACCGGCGCCGATCAAGCCGCCGGCGCCGACCTTGGTCATCGTCGCGCCGACGATGCCGCCGATCAGCGCGTGCGAGCTCGACGACGGGATGCCCCACCACCAGGTGATGAAGTTCCAGGCGATGGCGCCGATCAGCGCGCCGAAGACGACGTAGTGATCGACGACGCCCGGCTGCACGATGCCCTTGCCGACGGTGGCCGCCACCTTCAGCTCGAAGATGAAGATGGCGACGACGTTGAAGAATGCCGCGAAAGCCACCGCCTGCGCTGGCTTCAGGACACCGGTGGAGACCACGGTCGCAATCGAATTGGCCGCGTCGTGGAAGCCGTTCATGAAATCGAACGCGATCGCCAGCAGCACGAGCACGGCGATCACCCAGAACGCGACCTGGACTGAAGCCATCGCCGCCGGCTGCTAGGAGTT
>JANMHY010000254.1:0-2934 GCA_031375525.1 Burkholderiales bacterium | reverse complement strand
CTGTCGGGCGACTACGACTTTCAGTTCCTGATCGAAGAGCTCGCGGTCGGTGCGCAGTTCCGCCTGCCGTATGTGCAGGTGCTCGTCAACAACAGCTACCTCGGTTTGATTCGCCAGAGCCAGCGCGGCTTCGAAATGGACTTCTGCGTGCAGCTCGCGTTCGAGAACCAGAACGTCGAAGACGGCGCGTTGAAGAGCTACGGCGTCGATCACCAGGCCGTAGTGCAAGGGTTGGGTTGCAAGTCGCTGCGCGTCACGGACCCCGAGAAGATCGAAGCGGCGATGATCGAAGCGCAAGCGATGGCCAAGAAGTACCGCGTGCCCGTTGTCGTCGAAGTGATCCTCGAGAAGGTGACCAACATTGCGATGGGCACCGAGATCGACAAGATCAACGAGTTCGAAGCCATCGACTGCCGGCATCCCGAAGGGCGGCAGGGTCTGGAAATGGCGGGGTTGTTGGAGTAGCTCCGCGCTACGACATGCCACGGCGCTACAACCGGCCTGCGCTGTAGCGCTCCTCAAAGTCCTTGCGCGCGCGGATGTATTGGTTCGCGCATTGCACCATCAACGCCGCCGTCGGGTTGTCGGCGCAGAAATCGGGCCGCTGGTAGAAGCGTTGCCAGGCGCGCTCCTTGCGCCGAGCGGCCTCGACGGCCGCCTGCTCTGCTGTTTCGCGGGCGCGCAGGCGCATCTCGGCCTCGAGTGCTGCGAGTTGTTGCGCATCGGCTTCGGCCGCCGTGGCAGAGGCCGCCACCGCGACCGGCGGCGAGGCTGCCGTGACGGCCGCCGGCGATGCCTCGACACCTGAGGCCACGGCCGGCGGCGCGACGATGCCCGCGCCGGGCGGTGACACCGTTGCCATGTCGCCGATGCGCTTGAATTCCTCGCTGCGCGACGACGCGTCGAGCAGTTGTTCGATGCCATAGACCGCAACCGCCAGAGCCACGCAACTGACGGCGATGGCGATGGCCAGGATCAACACGCGCCGCTGCGACGCCGGCACGCGCGGGCGCAGCGGCGGCTCGCGCGTCCAGTCGCTGTCGCTGAAGCTCATCGGCGTGCGCTCATGGCTGCGCCGCGGACGCCGCTGCGAGCGGCAGCAGCAGCACAGGGGTCGAGCAGCGGCGATCGAGGGTCATGACACGCATTGTCACGCCATCCAAACAGTTCTCGAACCACCGGCCCGCTGTTGCGAATGCAAACAGTCGAAGGACTTGCTCGCATTTGTCCCGCACTTCTGGGCAGATCGTGGGCGGGGTGATTGGCGACAGGAGGTAAACGCATCGCCGAGTGCCAACAAGTTCACCAGTTTGCGTGGGGACACGCCCGCAAGATGCTCGGCAACGGCTATGTGCGCGAGAGCGCATGCAGCGCGAGAAAGACGCGGAACGGTCCATATCAAATGAGGAAGCCTTCGGTGCGAAGCCCGGTACGCAATCAGGTGCGCAGTCTTTGGGACTGGTCCAAAGCCATGGCCACGACGGCCGGCGCGCTCAGCGCTCCGGTGCCGCTGCATGGGGTCGAGGACCAGGCCGGCACCTGGCTGGCGCGCGACGACGTGGCGATGGGCACGGCGATCCGCGTCGAGCTGTGGTGCGAAGACGCGGCGCGCGGCAACGCTGCAGCCTGCGAGGTGATGGCCGAGATGCACCGCATCGACCGCACGATGAGCCCGCACAAGGCCGACTCTGAGCTGTCGATCATCAACCGCGACGCGGCGCGCCAGGCGGTGCCGCTGTCCAACGAGATGTTCCTGCTGCTGGTGCAGGCGCAGCGCTTCTCGCAGTTCTCGCAGGGCGCGTTCGACATCACCTACGCCAGCGCCGGTTGCCTGTACGACTACCGCGAGGCTGTGGCGCCGAGCGCGGCGGCGCTCGAACGAGGCCGCGCCGCGATCGGCTGGAAGAACTTGGAACTCGACGCCCGCACGCGCAGCGTCAGGTTCGCGCGCCCCGGCATGCGAATCGATCTCGGCGGGTTTGCCAAGGGCCATGCGGTGGACAACGCCGCCGCGATCCTGATGCGCCACGGCATCCACCACGCGCATGTGGCCGCGGGCGGCGACAGCCGCGTCATCGGCGACAAGCGCGGCCGGTCATGGACGATCGGCGTGCGCGACCCGCGAAAGGCTGACGGCCTGGCCGCGCTGCTGCCGCTGGAAGACACTGCGATCTCGACGTCCGGCGACTACGAGCGCTTCTTCGAGAAGAACGGCGTGCGCCACCACCACATCGTCGATCCGGCCACCGGCGCGTCACCGTCGGCGGTGCGCAGCGTCACCGTGCTGGCGCCGGACGGCCTGACCTGCGAAGCACTCTCAAAGACCGTGTTCGTGCTCGGCGCCCTGCGCGGCATCGAACTGGTGGAGTCCGTCGAAGGCGTCGATGCGATCGTCGTCGATGCCGCGGGCACCTTGCATTTTTCGAGCGGAATGTCGGCGGGGCGCACGCCCGCACGGCATCAATAAACCACGTGCACAGGGGGTTCATCATGAAGACAGGGACGACGAGACAAGCGAGACAGTGGAATGCATTCGCCGTCTGCGCGCTGGCCACGGCCGTAATGGTGCTGGTCAGCGCCTGCGGCAGCGGCAGCGCCAGCAGCAGCGACACGGTGGCCGTCAACGGCGACGTGTCGATCGCCTATGCCAAGCGCGCCAACACGATCACGATGAACCCGACCGACGGCGCACCGACCGCGCCCGGCGGCGACCTGATGCTGCGCGAGAAGTCGTCGCCGAGCGCGCGTGAGATCAACGCCACGGCGTCGATCACGCAGGGCAAGGGCGACGTCTCCGACCCCGAGGTCAGCTACGACGGCAAGAAGATCGTCTTCGCGCTGACCTGCCCAACGAGCAATACCTCGACGATCGAGGGTGCCGCGGCGTGCACGGGCAAGTGGAACCTCTGGGAATACGACATGACGGCCGGCGGC
>JANMHY010000253.1:0-2094 GCA_031375525.1 Burkholderiales bacterium | reverse complement strand
GTACGTCGATTCGGCGAGTCCGGCGCTGATGCTGCATCTGGCCAAGGGAACGCACATCGACAAAGCCACGCTGCTGGTGCGCAAGGCCGGCGAAGGGCAACAGAAGTACATCCAGATCGACATGACCAAGTGCATCGTCACCAGCGTCAGCACCGGCGGCTCGGGCGGCGAAGACAAGCTGACAGAGAACGTGACGCTCAACTTTGCCGAAGTCAAGTACGAGTACTTCAAGCAGGATGCCACCGGCAAGACGGCCTCCGCAGGCGAATTCAACTGGGACATCGCCGCGACCGCAGAAGGCGCGGCGTGAGACCGGCCCGCTGGCTGCAGCGGGCCGCTCATACCGCACCGCAGGGCCTCGCGCCGAGCGCAGTTGAAGCCGGCGCCCTGTGGCCGGCCGGCGGGAGACGTGCGTGAAACGAACACACCTGAGGCAACTTCAAGATGGTGGACTCCAGTGCGGCCGTCGCAGCGCTCAAGGACGGTGATGTCCAGCGCGCCCTCAAGCTGCTGACAGAGCAGGTCCGCTCGCACCCGCAGGACGCGAAGCTGCGCGTGTTCCTGTTCCAGCTGCTGTGTGTGCTCGGGCAATGGGATCGCGCGCTGAATCAGCTCAACGTCTCGCTCGAACTCGACGCCGGCACGCTGCCGATGGTGCAGACCTATCGCGAGGCGATCGCCTGCGAGACCTTGCGCCTGCAAGTGTTCGCTGGCCACAAAGCGCCGATGCTGTTCGGTGAGCCCGAGACCTGGATCGCGCTGCTGATCGAGGCGATGCTGCGCGAAGGCCAGGGCGACACCGCCGCCGCACGCACGCTTCGTGAGCAGGCGCTCGAGCAGGCACCGGCGAGCACGGGCACGATCGACGGCCAGGCCTTTGCGTGGATCGCCGACGCCGATACCCGGCTCGGCCCGACGATCGAGGCGGTGATCAACGGCCGCTACTACTGGCTGCCGTGGAACCGTCTGGCCAAGGTCGATATCGACCCGCCGGAGGATCTGCGCGACCGGGTCTGGATGCCGGCGCACTTCGAGTTCACCAACGGCGGCGACGTCGTCGGTTTGATCCCCACGCGCTACCCGGACACCGATCTGGCTGCCGGCGACATGCTCGCGCTGTCGCGGCGCACGGACTGGCGCGAAACCGGCCCTGGCGTCTTCGTCGGCCTGGGCCAGCGCCTGATCGCTACCGACAGCGGTGAGTTCGCGCTGATGGACATGCGCTCGGTGGTGCTCGAACCAGCGGGCGGCTAAGCCACTGCGGGCGCCAGAGCGATGTCCACCCCGCGCGCCCAAGACCGCCTTCAACCGGCGCTGCTGGACCGCCTGACGGACGACAACCCGGACTCGCAGGTCGAGGGCACGGAGTCGCGCGTCATCAACCGCAACCGCCTGCGCGATCTGGTGCTGCGCGACCTGGCATGGCTCATGAACAGCACGGCGCCCGGCGCGTCCATCGACTGGAGCCACGCGCCGCACGCGCGGGCTTCGGTGCTCAACTACGGACTGCCCGCGCTGTCGGGGGAGACGGCCTCGACCGTCGATCCGATGGTGCTGCAGACGGCGGTACGCCAGGCCATCCTCGATTTCGAGCCGCGCATCCTGCCGGACTCGCTGGTGGTCGAAGCCGTGTTGTCCGAGGACCAGATGGACCGGCACAACCAGATCGGTTTTCGCATCAGCGGCCAGTTGTGGGCCCAGCCGGTGCCGCTCGAGTTGCTGCTGCGCACGGACCTCGATCTCGAGACCGGCCACGTGCTCGTGCGCGAGCTCGACAGGTAGCGCAGGGCCATGGACCCGCGGCTGCTTCGCTACTACAACGAGGAGTTGCGCCACCTGCGCGAGATGGGCGCCGAGTTCGCGCAGCAGTTCCCCAAGATCGCGTCGCGGCTGGGTGTCGAAGGCCTCGAGGTTGCCGATCCTTATGTCGAGCGGCTGCTGGAGGGCTTTGCCTTCCTGGCCGGCCGCATCCAGCTCAAGATCGACGCCGAGTTCCCGCGCTTCACGCAGCGCCTGCTGGAGATCGTCTATCCGCAGTTCCTGGCGCCCACGCCGGCGATGCTGATGGCGCAGGTCAGCCCCGACCTGGCGGAT
>JANMHY010000237.1:0-2298 GCA_031375525.1 Burkholderiales bacterium | reverse complement strand
CCGTTCGATGACCAGGTGGCGCGTGATGCGCAGCGCTGCCGGCAGCGCGTGCCCGCGGTCGGCGAGCGTCTGCATCAAGGCGCCGATCGATGCCGCATCCGGCGCACCCGGCGCCAGCAGCGCCAACGCCTCGCCGTAGCGGCGGCGCACGCGCTGCACGAAGCGGCTGTGGTCGGCGCGGGCGCAAGGCGACGACAAGGCCGCGGGGCTGTCGATCGTCACGTCTTGCTACGTCCCGGCCGCACGGTAAGCCTGTGCTAGATTGACTTGCGCCTGTCCTCGCAGAGGGCCGGCCAGGCGTTGCAAGAACTCGTCACGCTGCATGCGCTGTGCGCGCTGCCAAGACCCCACAGCCTGCTGTCTCATCTTCGTGTCCTCCACCGACCCCGCCCCTGACGCCTCGGCGCCGCGCCTCGAGCGCCGCCGCCATCGCGGCTGGCGTGTGGCGTGGCGTGTTGCCTTTGCAACTTTGTTCGCGGCGTGGAGCTTATTGCTGCTGGCATGGCTGACTTTGCAGTGGGGCATTGTGCCGCGCGTCGGCCAATGGAAGCCGCAGATCGAGCAGCGCGCCAGCGCCGCGCTCGGCGTGCCCGTGACCATCGGCGCGATCCGCGTGCAGTCCGCCGGCTGGATGCCGCTGATCGAGCTCGACGACGTGGTGCTGGCGCCGCGCCTGTCGAGCGCGGGCAGCGGCGAGGCGCTGCGCCTGCCGAACTCGGGCAGCGGCGAAGCGCTGCGCCTGCCCAAAGTCAGCGCCACGCTGTCAGCGCGCTCGCTGCTCGGCTGGCAGTTGCGCTTCGAGCAGTTGCATGTCGATGGTGCGGCGCTCGAAGTACGGCGCGACAGCGCGGGGCGGCTGTTCGTCGCCGGCATCGAGCTGCGCGCCGGGCCCACCGAAGACGGCAGCGCGGGCACCGACTGGCTGCTCGCGCAGCACGAGATCGCGGTGCGCAACGGCCGCCTGCGCTGGATCGACGAGCAGCGCGCTGCCCCGCCGATGGAGCTGTCGGCCGTGGACCTGGTGCTGCGCAACGGCCTGGCCGGCCACGAGCTGCGCCTGGACGCCACGCCGCCGCCGCAGGTCGGCCAGCGCTTCACGCTGCAGGGCGAGTTTCGCCAACCGCTGCTGGCCCAGCGCAGCGACTGGCGGCGCTGGAGCGGCACCGCGTTTGCCGAACTGCCGCAGGCCGACGCGGCGGCGCTGCGGCCGTGGCTGCCGGCGCTGCCGGTCGAGGTGCCGCAAGGCGAGGGCGCGTTGCGGGCCTGGGTCGAGGTGGCTGCGGGCGAGGTCAAGTCGGTGCAGGTCGATCTGGCCTTGCGCCAGGTGCGCTTAAGCTTTCCCGGACGCACCGCACAGGCGCTCTCGCTCGAGCGCTTGCAGGGCCGCGTCAGCGCGGCGCGCGAAGGGCGCACGCTGCGTTTTGCGGCCGAACAACTGAGCTTTGCCAGCGGCAACATCGATTGGCCCGCCACACGCTGGAACCTGGCGCTGCGCGAGCGCGCCGGTGAAGGCGAGCCGGTGGCCGGCGCCGCTTCGTCGGCCGCCGCGCCGTCGTTCGACGGCGGCGAGTTCACCGCCGACCGGCTCGACATCGGCGCGCTGGCCACGCTGGCGGCGCAACTGCCGCTCGGCGAGGCCGTCAACCAATTGCTCGCCGAGTTGGCGCCCAGCGGCCAGGTCAACAACCTCGCCGCGCGCTGGGACGGGCCGCTCGACGCGCCACGCAGCTACACGCTGAAAACGCAGGCCAGTGCGCTGTCGATTGCGGCCAAGCCGGCGGCAGACGCCAACCGCCTCGGCCGGCCCGGCTGGCGCAACGCCACGGCGGACATCGAGGCCAGCGAGAAGGGTGGCCGCGCGCAGCTCGCGCTGAACAAGGGCGCGCTGATCTTCCCCGGGCTGTTCGAGCGCCCGGAGGTCGCGTTCGACAGCTTCGCCACGAAGTTGGCGTGGCGTATCACGCCGCAAGCCGCCGCTGCGTCGCCGGCGATCGACGTCACGGCCACCGACACCCAGTTCGCCAACGCCGATGCCCAGGGCCAACTCGCCAAGGCCGTCTGGCGCAGCGGCGCCGGCGCCGGGTTTGCGCGCGGCGGACGCTTCCCGGGGCAGCTCGATCTGTCGGCGCAGCTCTCGCGCGGCCGCGCGGCCGCGGTGGCGCGCTACCTGCCGCTGGGGCTGTCCGAGGGCGCGCGGCGTTATGTCGAGCGCGCCGTGCGCGACGGCCGGGTGGCCAGCGCCACCATCACCGTCAAGGGCGACCTGTTTGACTTTCCGTTCGTGCCCTACACGCTGCC
>JANMHY010000232.1:0-5107 GCA_031375525.1 Burkholderiales bacterium | reverse complement strand
ATCCCAAGCGCTCCAGCGGTCCGCATTGGCCAGCGCTTGGCTCATGTCGATCCGATCTGCGCCGTGGCCCCGCTTTGCCCGAGCGCCGGCACTGCGACACCCGGCAGCGCCGTCAGATGCGTGACCGCGCGGCCGCCGATCTCGTCGAGGTTGATCACGCGGTCGGCCGTGCGGATGGTTTCCGGCTGGCGGTAGAGCGCGCGCGCGATCAGCGCACGCTGCTTCTGGCCGCCCGAGAGCACGGTGCCCATGTCGCCGATCAGCGTGTGGTAGCCCATCGGCATCGCAACGATCTCGTCGTGCAGCGCCGCCAGGCGCGCGCAGTCCTCGATCCGCCGCGCATCCGGCCGGTCGGCGAAGAAGCAGATGTTGTCGGCCACCGAGCCGGCGAACAGCTGGTCGTCCTGCATCACCACGCCGATCATCGAACGCCAGCGCGTGGCGCCGAGCTGGCTCAGCGGCCGGCCATCGGCCAGCACCTCGCCTTCAGTCGGCACCAGCAGGCTGGCCAGCAGCTTGAGCAAGGTGGTCTTGCCGCAGCCCGAGGCGCCGATGATGGCCACCGTCTCGCCGGCCTCGACCTTGAAGCTGACACCGTCGAGCACCCAGGGGTCGGTGTCGCTGTAGCGAAAGCGCAGCTCGCGAACCTCGACCGACACCGGCTGCGCAGCGGTCGCGCGCGCCTCGTCGAGCGGGCCGCGCGCTTCGGGCTGGGTGAGTGCGATGTCGGCCAGCCGCTCGGCGTGCAGGCGCAGCATCGTCAGATCGACCGCGCGGTCGATCAGGTTGCTGATGCGGCCGAGGAACTGGTCCTTGTAGGCGATGAAAGCCAGCAGCATGCCGATCGACATCTGTTTTTCGAGGACGCGGTTGGCGCCCAGCCAGACCACCAGGATCGCCAGCGCGCCGATCAGCAGCGAGTTGGCGATGCGAAACAAGAGGCGCAGCTTCTGCGTCGTCAACTGGCGGTTGACCGTTTCGACCAGCAGGTTGAGCCAATGCGCACGCCGTCCGTCCTGGCTGTTGAACAGCTTGATGGTCTTGATGCCGCGCATCGTCTCGAGCAGGTGGCTGTCGCGCCGCGCGCCCCAGACGATGGCTTCGGCCGAGGCGTGGCGCAGCGGCGTGTAGAAGACCCAGCGCATCAGGCCATAGAGCAGCGCGCCGCCCAGCACCAGCAGCGCCAGGTTCGGCGCGAAGGCGAACATGATGGCCAGCGTCAGGCCGGCCAGCAGCCCGTCGAGCACGACCTCGACGACGTCGGTGGTGATCGCCGTCAGGATGCTGTCCTGCGAGCCGAAGCGCGACATCACGTCGCCGAGGTGGCGGGCCTCGAAGTAGGCCGTCGGCAGGTTGACCAGGTGGCTGAACAGGTTCGAGCGGCCCTGCACCTTGAGCGAGGCGCCGAGCACGACGACGATCCAGCCGCGCATCGCCGAGACCATCGTGCGCAGCAGCAGCAGCAGGCCGAAGCCCAGCGCCAGCACCAGCAGCAGGTCGTGGTCGGCCGAGACCAGCGCGTGATCGACCACCCATTGCATGAACAGCGGGCTCGTCACCGCGAAGACCTCGATCGCCAGCGCGAGCACGAACAACTGGCCGAGCGAGCGGCGCAGTCCGACCACGCGCCCGAGCACCGAGGCCATGCGCACGCGCGGCGCCGGCAGCGCCGTCTGCAGCTCGCCCTGCGGCGACAGCTCGAGCGCGACGCCGGTGAAGTGCTTGGACACCTGGTCCATCGACAGCCGGCGCACGCCCACCGCCGGGTCGTGGATGACGATCGAATCGCGCTTGACCTCGGCCAGCACGACGAAGTGGTTCAAGTCCCAATGCAGGATGCACGGCGTGCTCAGTTGGCGCAGTTCGTCGAGCTCGAGGCTCACCGGCCGCGACGCCAGGCCGAGCCGATCGGCCATCGCCACCAGTTGCTTCAGGTTCACGCCCTTCAGCGACACCGACAGCCGGCGCCGCAGCTCGGCGATCTCGCAGGGCTGGCCGTGGTAGCCGATGATCATCGCCAGGCAAGCCAGGCCGCATTCGGCGGCCTCGGTCTGCATCACCATGCGCAGCCGCGCGCCCCAGCCGAAGGCGAGTTTGTCGAGCGGGTTCAATGGTGCACCGTGCTCATCCCGGCTGCCGCCCCGTCACCGTGTACAGCGGGTCGAGCACCCATTCGTACAGGCGCCGCCGCTCGAGCGCCACGTCGGCTTCGAGCGCCATGCCCGGCTGCAGCGCCACTGCCTCGCCATAGGCGGTGATGCTCTGGCTGGCCAGGCTGACAGTGATGCGGTAGATCGGCTCGGTGGCCGAGCCGACAGCCAGGCCGGTCAGGCTCGTCAGCCCGGCCAGTTGCGTCGGCAATTCGCCCGGGCTCAGCGCCGCGCGCGAGACGCTGACGACCACGCCTTCGTGGTGGCCGAAGCGCTGGTACGGATAGGCCTGGTAGCGCAGCATCACGCGCTGGCCCGGGCGCACGAAACCGATCGCGCGGCTCGGCCCATACAGATGCGCTTCGAGCTGCATCGACGCCGGCACGATCGACAGCAGCGGCGCGCCGGTGTCGGCCTTGGCGCCCGAGACGACGTGGATCGCGGTCACCGTGCCGTCTTGCGGCGCCGCGACGACGATCTCGCGCTTGGCTTCGGCCTCGGCGCGCTCCTGGCCGAGCTGCGAGATGCTGCGTTCGAGGATGGCGATCTCGCGGCCCAGTTTCACGGGCAGATCGGCGCGCTCGCCTTGCACGCTCAATTGCTCGCGCTGCGCCGCCAGCCGCGCGCGCTCGGCCGCGCCGAGCCTGGCCTGCTGTTCGAGCAGTTCGGCCTGCACCTGCTGCAGCCGCATCTCCGAGATGTAGCCCTGCTCGTACTGCTCGCGGTGCAAGGCTTCGAACCGGCGGGCGATCTGCACCCGTTGCTGCAACAGCGCGATCTCCTTGTCGGCCTGATCGACCTCGCTGGCCAGGCCCGCCAGGCGCAGCGCCAGCGCGCGGTCCTGCTGCACCAGCAGGCGCTGCTGCTGCACGCGCTCTTCGGCCAGGCTGGCCCGCCGCTCGGCCAGGCGCTGGCCGATCAGCACCTGCGTCGCGCCGAGCGTGGCGCTTTGCAGCTCGTCGGACAGCGTCAGCAGCCGGTCGTCCTTGTGCACCGGCGCACCTTCCTGCACCGCCAGCGCACCGACGATGCCCGGCCGCGGCGCATGCACGCGCACCAGCCCCTGCTGCGGCAGCAGCCAGCCGTTGATGCGCGAGGTGCGGGTGAACTCGCCGAGCGCCAGCAGCGCGACGAGGGCCCCTGCCGCCAGCAGGCCGAGCAAGGTGAACCAGCGAAACGACGCCCGCGGCGCCAGCATCACGGTGCCCATCCACTGCGGCTGGCGCTCGGTGACGACCTCGGTGCGGAACAGGCGCAGGCCGGTGTTGGCGCGCGCCGTGGCAGGCAAGAGTTCGCGGGTGTCGCCTTCGGTCATCGGCGCTACTCCGCGACCAGGTAGTCCTTGATCTCGAAATTGACTTCGATCTGGCGCGTGCGGCTGCGGATCGGCAACAACTTGCGAATCTTCGGATCGAAAAAATCGCGCAGCAGCGGCGGCCGCGCCGACTCGAAATAGAACTCGGGGTCTTCGGCGACGCGGCTCTTCACCGAGACCGCCAGTTCGTCGCCGCGCGTCGCCGTCTGGATGATGCACGGCGCATGCGTGATGCCGAGCGCGCGCAGCGCGACGGCGCGGTGATAGCCGTTGTTGAGCAGCGTGCGCGAGCCGACGCGCACAACGTTCAGGAAATTCGAGCCGAAGCCGACCACCAGGCCGACGATGCCGGCGACGGCGCCCAGGCTCTCGTAGCCGTTGGCCTGCTCGGGGCGCAGCAGCGCCGGCTCGTGAAAGCGGAAATCGGTCGAAGGGCAGCGGAAGACGTAGCGGCGCGAGCCGACGCGCTGAATCTGCACCGGCGCATCGGGATCGCCCAGCGGCATGCAGACGCGAAACAGCGCCTCGGGGTCCGGCGCAGCGCCGATGCCCTGCATGCGCGCTTCGACGAAATTGCGCGTGACATGGCGCTGATAGACGATCAGGCTGTCCAGCTCGACCATGCCGAAGCTGGTCGGCAAGGTGCGGAAGGCGCGCCGAAAGCGCGGATGCGCCGCGACCTCGGCGGCCAGCGCGGCCAGCTCCGGATCGAGCTCGCGGTGCGTGCCGCGGTTGGCGATGCCCGCCTCGGTGCGCTCGAGCGCCATGTAGTGGTCATTGGCGGCGCGCCACTCGTCGGTCAACGCGGCGCGATCGACCTTGTCGCCCTCGACGCCGGCGCTTTCGACGAAGTCGAGCAGGCGTGACAGCGGCGGCTGGCCGAGCAGCCACAACTCTTCGAGGCCCTGGCTCGCCGGCCAAGGGGCCGGCGGGTCGAGCGGCGCTCGGTGCTGCGCAGGCGATGCGGTCTGCACGCCCGGGTTCGACATGATCAACATCGATCGACCCCTCCTCGAAGCGTCGGTGCCATGAAGGAGCCAGGGGCTCCGAAAAGTCGTTCGGAGCCCCTGGATCCGCTGCGGTCAGGACTTGCTGCCGCCGCTCTTGCTGCCGCCGCTGGCGCCGCTCTTGCTGCCGCCGCTCTTGCTGCCGCCACCGCCGCCGCTCTTGCTGCCGCCACTGGCGCCGCTCTTGCTGCCGCCGCCTCCGCCGCCGCCGCATGAGCCGCCGCCGCCGTAGACCAGCTTCAGTTCTTCAGTGTTGAGTTTCCTCATAAACAACCTTCTTCTTTCTTGATGAACCGCGACAACGAACAGGCCACGCGCATCGAACGCGGTGAAGCGTCGACACCCGTGACCGCCACCAGCACCCTGCCGCGTTGAGCGCTGACGATGCGAGTCGATCTTCGCGCCCTCGTCGCGAACCGTATGAGTCGGAAGCTCACGCTAATCGCATCGGCGCCGGCGCGACACCCCGCCAACTTAGGGGGTGCGCAGCAGGGTAAGACCGGAGGGAATGATCGGCCTACAAACGTAGGAGGGCAGCGGCGTCTTGCCCTCACGCAGCGTCGGCGAGCGTGCGCGGGCCGACGTCGGCCTCCGCACCGAGCGCGTCGTCATCGCTCTGCGGCTGCGGCAGTTCG
>JANMHY010000210.1:0-2895 GCA_031375525.1 Burkholderiales bacterium | reverse complement strand
GCCGATTGTGCTGGAGAGGCGCCGCGGCGCGACCGGCACAATCAGGCCCGTTGCCATCGAAAGCCCCACCATGAACGGCCATCGAATTCTCATCGCCCAAGGCGGCGGCCCCACCGCCGTCATCAACCAGTCGCTTGTTGGTGCGGTGCTCGCCGCGCGCGGCCTGCCCAGCGTCGAACGCGTGTACGGCGCGCGCCACGGCGTGCGCGGCATCGTCAACGAAGACTTCATCGACCTGACGATGGAAACCTCGGCGCACCTCGAGCGCGTGGCCGCGACGCCGGCCTCCGCGCTCGGCTCGACGCGCGACAAGCCCGACCTGGCGTACTGCAAGACCATTCTTGACGTGCTGAAAGCGCACCAGATCGGCCACTTCTTCTACATCGGCGGCAACGACTCGTCGGACACGGTGCGCATCGTCGTCGAAGAAGCGAAGAAGGCGGGCCATGCGCTGGCCGCTGTGCACATCCCGAAGACGATCGACAACGACCTGATGGGCAACGACCACACGCCGGGCTTCCCGTCGGCGGCGCGCTTCGTCGTGCAGGCCTTTGCCGGCGCCAATCTCGACAACGCGGCGCTGCCGGGTGTGTACGTCGCGGTCGTGATGGGCCGCCACGCCGGGTTTCTCACGGCCGCAGCGGCGCTGGCGCGCACGGCCAGCGACGACGGCCCGCACCTGGTCTATCTGCCCGAGCGCGTGTTCGAGATCGACAAGTTTCTGGCCGACGTGAAGGCCGTGCACGAGAAGCACGGCCGCTGCGTCGTCGCCGTCAGCGAAGGCATCCACGACGCGGCGGGCGACGCGATTGCCGCCAGGCTGTCGGCCAATGTCGAGCGCGACGCGCACGGCAACGTGCAGCTCTCCGGCACCGGCGCGCTGGCCGACCTGCTCTGCGACGAGATCAAGACCAAGCTCGGTATCAAGCGCGTGCGCGGCGACACCTTCGGTTATCTGCAGCGCAGTTTTCTCGGCTGCGTCAGCGATGTCGATGCGCGCGAGGCCCGCGACGTCGGCGAGCGCGCGGTGCAGTACGCGCTGCTGCAAGGCCAGGTCGGCTCGGTGGCGATCCGCCGCATCGGCGACTACGCCGTCGAATACGCGCTGCAACCCCTCGAAGCCGTGGCCGCGAAGACGCGGGTGATGGACGATGCCTTCATCAACGCCGCCGGCAACGACGTCACGCCGGCCTTCCGCGACTACCTGCGGCCGCTGCTGGGGTCGGACCTGCCGCAGGCGCATCGGCTGCGCGGCGCGGCGGTGCAGAAGGTGTTGCAGCGCGGTTGATGCGGGCTGGGGCGCGCATCAAGTCGGCGTGCCGCCCCGCGTCTCCACGAACACCGCATACAGCGACGTGCTGCCGGCCATGAACAGCCTGTTGCGCTTGGCTCCGCCGAAGCAGACGTTGGCGATGATCTCGGGCATGCGGATCCAGCCGATGCGCTTGCCGTCCGGCGCGAAGACATGCACGCCGTCGAAGCCGTCGCCGGCCCAGCCCATGCCGGCCCAGACGTTGCCGTCTTCGTCGCAGCGGATGCCGTCGGCAAAGCCGGTCTTGCCGTTGAACGTCATCTCGGCAAAGACCTTGGCGTTGCGCAGTTTCTTGCCGTCGACGTCATAGACCCAGATCACGCTCTTCGCGTTCGGGTAGTGCGAGACGCCGGTGTCGGCGACGTAGCACTTCTTGTAGTCGGGCGAGAAGCACAGGCCGTTGGGCTTGAACGGCTCGTCGGCCACCTTCTCGATCTGCCCTGGCGCGTCGATGCGATAGACCGCTTCCTTCTGGATCGGCTGCGGGCTGGCGGCGCTTTGCGGCAGGCGGTTGCCCTCGTACTCCATCAGGCTGCCGTAGCCGGGGTCGGTGAAGAACAGCCAGCCGTCGGGGTGCACAGCGCCGTCGTTGGGTGCATTCAACTCCTTGCCATTGGCCTTGTCGGCAAGCACGGTGACCTTGCCGCTGTGTTCGTAGCGGATGACGTTGCGTGTGCCGTGGCAGAACGCGATCTGCCGGCCCTGCGCGTCGAAGGTGTTGCCGTTGGAGTTGCCCGACGGAAAGCGAAAGCGCCGGCCGACATGGCCGTCTTCTTCCGACCAGCGCAGGCACTCGTTGTTCGGGATGTCGCTCCATACCAGGTAGCGGCCGGCGCCGTTCCACGCCGGGCCTTCGGCCCACATCGTGCCGCTGTGCAGGCGCACGATCGGTGTGTTGCCGAGCTTGTATTTGAAGCGCGGGTCGAGCCCGATGACGTCGGGCTCGGGGTAGCGCACCGGCGGTGCGCCCGGCGAGTAGCGATCCACCGCTTGTGCGAAGGCGGCGCCCGTGGTGCTGGCGGCAAACGCCGCCAGGCCCGCGTGGCGCAAGAGCGTGCGGCGTTGTTTGAGTTTGGCAGACGCGTCGTCGGGCTCGGTGGCCGTGAGGTCGACAAAGCGCAGGGCTTGGGCGTGTTCCATCGTCAGTCTCCTTGTTGCTGTTCGAGCGCGCGACGTCATCACCCGAAGGCTGCCGCTGCGGGGAGGCGAGTGTGCGCGCCGTCGGCGCAAACTTCAAGCGCCTGCAAGCAGCGTCGGGCGCGCCGCACGAACCCCCGTCACTGCGGAAATTACTGACGCCGTGGCGCGCTCGCGGACGCACACTGCACCCTCGTCGAAGCTGCGAGGAGACCGCGATGTCCGGCAAACCGATCTACAAGTCGCTGTACGCGCAGGTGATCTTTGCGATCGTTGTCGGCGTGCTGCTCGGCCACTTCTGGCCGGCCACCGGCGAGGCGATGAAGCCGCTCGGCGACGGCTTCATCAAGCTGATCAAGATGATCATCGCGCCGATCATCTTCTGCACCGTCGTCGTCGGCATCGCCGGCATGGAAGACATGAAGAAGGTCGGCAAGACCGGCGGC
>JANMHY010000185.1:0-2521 GCA_031375525.1 Burkholderiales bacterium | reverse complement strand
CTCGTCGCGCTTCTGGTCCATGCCGAGAAAGATCGTGCGCAGCTCGGGGCCTTGCATCACGGTGAGGGCAGCGTTGGACTTGAGGCGCTCCACGTCCTGCAGCGGCACCGGCTCCATCATGTCGATCTCGCCGGAGAGCATGGCGGCAACGCGCGTCGCGTCGTTGCCGATCGGCGTGAAGATCACTTCATCGACGTTGCCATCGACCTTGCCCCAGTAGCTGGCGTTGCGAACGAAGGTGCTGCGTGTCGTCGGCTGCCGCTCGCGCAGGCGGTAAGGCCCGGTGCCGTTGGCGCGGAACGACGCCGTGTTCTCGATGCCTTTGCGCCGATCGACCGGGCGCTCGGCCTTGTTCTCTTCGCACCACTTCTTGCTCATCACGTACACGAGCGAGATCACGTCGGGCAGGATCGGACACGGCGCCGTCGTCTCGATCTCGACCGTGGCGTCATCGACCTTGCGCACCTGCTTGATCGATGACGTGTAGCCGCGCATGTCGGAGCCGTCGCCGGCGGCGCGGCCGAAGCTGAAGACGACATCGTCCGCGGTCAGCGGCGTGCCGTCGTGGAATTTGACGCCCTTGCGCAACTCGAAGCGCCACACCGTCGGCGAGGTCTGCGCCCATTTCGTGGCCAGCGCCGGCTCGAGGCCGAGCTTCCTGTCACGGCCGACCAGCGGCTCATAGACGTTGCCGGTGATCGACAACTGCAGCGACTCGTTGAGCGAATGCGGGTCCATCGACGTCGCATCGCCCTGGTTGGCGACGCGCAACGTGGCCGCTTGCGTCAGGCCGCAAGCCAGCAGCGCAGCGAGCACGAGCGGTTTGAAGCGTGTCATCGTTGGTCTCCTGAAAATGTTTCGCTTTCCACCAGCGGCAGCGAGCGCTCGACCAATCCGGCAAACAGCGCCCCGCCGAGCGGCAAGACATCGTCATTGAAGTCGTAGCGCGAGTTGTGCAGAAAGGCGCCGCCGCCCTGCCCCAGGCGCAAATAAGCGCCGGGCTTGACCTGCAGCATGAACGAAAAATCTTCGGCGCCCATGCTCGGCGACATCTGGCGTGTGACCCGCTCTTCACCGACCAGCGACGCTGCTACATCGGCGGCAAACATCGCATGCTGGCCGCTGTTGATCGTTGCCGGGTAGGTGCGCTGGTAGTGCAGCGACGCCGTGGCGCCGAAGGCCACCGCCACCGAATCGACCAGGCGCGCCAGCCGCTCTTCGACCATGTCCTGGACTTCGGGGCGAAACGTGCGCACGGTGCCGATCAAGCGGGCCTCGCGCGGGATGACGCTGAACGCGCCGACGTCGCCGGCCTGCATCGCGCAAATGCTGATCACCGCGCTGTCCACCGGGCTGACGTTGCGCGCGACGATGCTTTGCACGGCGGTGATGATGTGGCCGGCAACGAGCACCGGATCAACCGTCAGGTACGGGTGCGCGCCATGTCCGCCCTTGCCGTGGACGACGATTTCGATGCGGTCGGCCGCGGCCATCATCGGCCCCGCGTTGACGCCGATGTGGCCGGCTGGCAGCGACGGCCAGTTGTGCATCGCGTAAACCGACTCGACCGGGAAACGCTCGAACAGGCCGTCGTCGATCATCGCCTTGGCGCCGGCAAAACCTTCTTCGCCGGGCTGGAAGATCAGCACCGCGCTGCCGTCGAAGCGCCGCGTCTCGGCCAGGTAGCGCGCCGCGCCGACGAGCATCGTCGTGTGGCCGTCATGGCCGCAGCCGTGCATCAGGCCGCGGCTGCACGAGCGCCACGCGAAGTCGTTCTCTTCGGTCATCGGCAGCGCGTCCATGTCGGCGCGCAGGCCGATCGATTTCGCGCTGTCCTTCTTCGCACCGTGGATCACGCCGACGACGCCGGTCTTGCCGATGCCCTCGTGGATCTCGTCGACGCCGGCCGCGCGCAGCGCCGCAACGACGCGCAGCGCGGTGCGCATCTCCTGGAAGCCGATCTCGGGGTGGGCATGCAGGTCGCGGCGAAACGCCGTCAGCTCGCCATGCCACGCGCCCAGGCGCTGGTAAGCGCCGCTGCTCGGACGAACCGGCATGTTCACCTCAATGCCCTCCTGTCGATTGCTCGATGCGCAGCCGCGGATCGACGACGAAGTACAGCAGATCGACGACGAGGTTGATGACGACGAAGATCAGCGCGATCAAACACAGGTACGCGGCCATCACCGGGATGTCGGCGAACTGCACCGCCTGGATGAACAGCAGGCCCATGCCCGGCCACTGGAACACGGTCTCGGTGATGATGGCAAAGGCGATCAGGCCGCCGAGCTGCAGGCCCATGATCGTCAGCACCGGGATCAGCGTGTTTTTCAGGGCGTGGCCGAAATAGACGCTGCTGTTCTGCACGCCGCGGGCGCGTGCGAACTTGATGTAGTCGGTGCGCAGCACCTCGAGCATCTCGGCGCGCACCAGGCGCATGATCAGCGTCAACTGGAAGATGCACAGCGTCACCGACGGCAGGATGAGGTGCTTCCAGCCGTCGGCGGTGAGCAGGCCGGTG
>JANMHY010000166.1:0-4491 GCA_031375525.1 Burkholderiales bacterium | reverse complement strand
GGTCGCCTTCCCCGGCCTGTCGATCGCGGGATTTTCGGCGGCACCGAATGAGGGCATCGTCTTCTTCGGCCTCGAGTCGTTCGACAAACGGACCTCGCCGGACAAGAGCAAGTTCGCGATCCTGGGCCAGGTCAACGGCGCCATCCAGCAGATCCAGGGCGCGCGCATGTTCGTCGTGCCGCCGCCGGCCGTCGATGGCCTGGGCGCTGCGGGCGGCTTCAAGATCCAGGTGCAAGACCGCGCCAGCCTGGGCGAGCAGGCGCTGTTCGGCGCCGTCTGGGGCACGCTCGGCCAGGTGTATGGCAACCCGAAGACGAGCATCGGCACGCCGTTCTCCACCTACGACATCAACGTGCCGCAGTTGTATGCACAAGTCGATCGCACACGCGCCAAGCAGATGGGTGTGGCCCTGGGCGACATCTACGACACGCTGCAGATCAACCTCGGCTCGCTCTACGTCAACGACTTCACGCAGTTCGGCAAGACCTACCAGGTGATCGTGCAGGCCGATGCGCCGTTTCGCAGCGACGCCGAGTCGATCACGCAACTGAAGACACGCAACGCCAAGGGCGAGATGGTGCCGCTGTCGGCGCTGATGAAGGTCGAGCCGACCTTCGGCCCGACCCGTGTCACGCGCTACAACGGCTTTCCGTCGGCCGACATCAACGGCGCGCCGAACCCCGGCTTCTCGAGCGCGCAGGCCGAGGGCGAGATCGAAAAGCTGTTGACGCAACTGCCGCGCGGCATGGCCTACGAGTGGACCGAGCTCAGCTACCAGGACCGGCTGACGCGCGACGTGGCCGTGCCCGGCACGAGCTGGCGCGCGCCGACCCTCGCCGCGGTGCTGGCCCTGTCGGTGATCTTCGTCGTCCTCGTGCTCGCCGCGCAGTACGAGAGCTGGTCGCTGCCGCTGGCAATCATCCTCATCGTGCCGATGGGTGTGCTCTCGGCGTTGTTCGGCGTCTGGCTGTCGCACTTTCCGCCGTTCATGCAGCCCGGGGACTTGAACATCTTCACGCAGGTGGCACTCGTCGTGCTCGTCGGCCTGGCGTGCAAGAACGCCATCCTGATCGTCGAGTTTGCGAAGGAGCAGGAGGAGCACGGCAAGCCGATGCTCAACGCCGTGATCGAGGCCTGCCGCCTGCGCTTGCGGCCGATCCTGATGACGTCGATCGCGTTCTGCGCCGGCGTCGTCCCGCTGATCTTGGGCAGCGGCGCCGGCAGCGAGATGCGGCGCGCGATGGGCATCGCCGTGTTCTCGGGCATGGTCGGCGTCACCCTCTTCGGCATCTTCCTGACGCCAGTGTTCTACGCGCTGCTGCGCAAGGGCACCGAGGGCCGGCGCTCGAAGGCCGCGGCGTTGCGACGAGAGATCGACGCATCGGCGCACCCGGCCGATGGGGTACCGACACCGCCGGCAGGAGATCCGCGATGAGCCGCACCGCCCTCACCCTGTTGGCCGCAGCGGCGCTGGCGGCCTGCGCGAGTCCTGCGCCGCCGCCACTCACCAAGCCGACGGTACCCGGCACGTTTGCGCAAGCGGCCAACACCGAAGCGCAACCCGTGGCAGAGTTCTGGCGCGCCTTTGGCGACGCCGAGCTCGACGCGCTGATCACGCAGGCCATGGCCGCCAACCGCGACTTGCGCGTGGCGGCAGCGCGCGTCGCCGAAGCGCAGGCCATCGAAGGCGGCACGCGCGGCCTCGGCCGGCCGACACTCGACGTCAACGCCGGCGCCAGCCGATCGAAGTTTTCCGACAACAGCGGCCAGCCCGGCACGCGCAACCAGTTCACCGCCGGTCTCGCCGCCGCGTGGGAAATCGATCTGCTCGGCCGCGTCGCGAACGAGCAGCGCTCAGCACGCGCCACCACCGAAGCCGCACAAGCGCAACGCCGCGGCGTGCAGGTCACCGTGGCCGCCGAAGTGGCGCGCAACTACTTCGAGCTGCGCGGTCTGCAGGAACAGTTGCGCGTGACGCGGCTCGATCTCGGCACGCAACGCGACGCCTTCAAGCTCGTCGAAGCGCGCCTGTCGGTGGGCCGCGGCACGGCGCTCGACACCGAGCGTGCACGCGCGCTGGTTGAAGGCACCGCTGCCGCCTTGCCCCTGCTCGAATCGTCGCTCGCACGCACGCGCATGCGCCTGGCCGTGCTCACCGGCGCCGCACCGAGCGCGCTCGATGCGCAACTGGCGGAACAGAAGCCGCTGCCCGGGTTGCCGGCGACGCCGCTGGCCGCGATAAGTTCACCGCAAACGCTGCTGCAACGCCGCCCCGACGTGGCCGCGGCCGAGCAGCAGTTGAACGCCGCCGATGCACAGTCCGGCATCGCCCGCAGCCGTCTCTGGCCGTCGCTCACGCTGTCCGGAAGTCTGGGCCTGAACGCCGGCCGCATCGCCGACCTCGGCGACTCGGGCACGTTCGTCGCCAGTCTCGGCGCCAACCTGCTGTGGGCCGTGATCGACAACGGCCAGCGCCGATCGCAGATCGACGCCGCCGACGCGCGGCGCGAAGGCGCGATCGCGCAGTTCGATCAAGCGGTTCTCGCAGCGCTGGAAGAAACCGAAGGCGCGCTCGTCAACTACTCGCGCTCGCAGCAGCGCACCGAGAACCTGTTCGCTGCGGCCAAGGCGTCGGAAGCCGCTGCCAAGATCGCGCGCGCGCGCCTCGACGCGGGCACGATCGACTTCCTGGTTGTGCTCGATGCCGAGCGCCAACTGCTGCAGGCGCGAGATCTCTTGGCGCAAGGGCAGACTCAGGCGGCGACGGCGTTGGTGGGGGTGTATCGGGCGTTGGCGGGGGGGTGGTGAATCGCTACACTGGCTGCATGAAAGTGATCGACCCATTCATGCAGCCCAAGGGCCGCGGTGCCGGCAAGCGCACGGGTTCATTGCGCGCGCGGCAGTTCACCGTGCAACTCGGCGGTTCTGTCGCTGAGGCGGAAGCGGCTGTACGCGCCATGATCGAGTTGGGTCGTCGCCAGAAGATCGGCAAGCGCCTCGGCGCAGAAGCAGTCATCAGGGCCGAGCGCCGCTGATGGCGGCGGCCGCTGCCGCCGTCGTGCTCGATGCCAGCGCCGCTCTCGAGGTGCTGCTGCCCGATACCGCGGCACGCCTTTCGATGGCGGGCGATCTGATGGAGAAGATCGGCACCAAGCAGTTGATCGCACATGAGCCGCTGATCTTCTTCAACGAGGTGGCAGCCGGCTGCGCCAGAGCAGTTCGTGGCGGACGTACGACGCGCGCCGATGCCAAGGCTTTCCTCCATCAGTTGGGCGCTTTGCCGCTCAACCTCAGCGTCGAGATCAACCCGGCAGCCGACTGGTTCGAGCGGGGCGATCAAACTCAACTGCCAAGTGGCTGACAGTGCCTACCTGGCGATGGCGCTCCAGTTGCGCGTGCCGATTGCCACCTTCGATGGTGGTCTGGCCACTGCTGCTCGCTCGAACAAAGCCAAGCTTTACTTCACGACTTGAAGAAGGTGCAGCCCTCGCGGGCGGCACCGCCGCTGGAGAATCAATGGCAGCTATCGTCGGTTGCCGCGATCCTCATCTGTCCGACCTGCATCGCTTTCAGGCATCTCGACCGTTACGGCAGCGTCGGTGGGCGGCAATACGGGAGACCCGACCCTGGTGCTCCGACCCTGGCGCTCCCTGAGGGTGGTTAATGGGTGACCCTGGCGCCCGCGCTGCTGGGCTGGCATTCAAACCGTACTCAGACCCGGCCAAATTGTCTGGGCGCGATGAGGACGGCGAGGATCTCGCGCAGAGCTTTGTCTGGCGTATTCGGTAGGCTGGTACCCAGGAACTTGAGAGCGGCTGCTTCGTCTTGAGAACGAGCGATGTGCGTAGCCATTTCGTCAACTGCATTCGTGATTGTCATCCGACCGAGCGAAGTGCTGACCTCAAGCAATCCGCGATCCGGGATCGACCTCAGCAGGCTGCCACCAGTAGCACCTTGGCGGCGTTGCGCAATAGTCTTGTCAAGCTCTACAAGGGCGTTTTTCAGCTGCTCGTACTCAGCCAGATTCAGAATGACCGAAATTCCTGTCTTTCGTTTGTCTTTCGGATCGGCTGCGAAAAACTGAACCCATTGCCGCTCGGGTGAGTAGCCAATGGTTAGCGCGCCATCTCTTCCGAGAATGCGGCCAAGGTGGATCAGCGTGGTTTGCATTTCAAGATCTAAATAGGAAGAAGGGCAAGGGGCAAACTGTGTCGTCAACGTTGGCGATCAGCGGCAGCCGCAGACGCGCGACATGTGCCGGAGGTTATCCGCTCGACCTATGTATTGGGCGTTCTTTCAAGACGAACGATAGAGCGTTGGAGGTTGAATACGTGCAGTTGCGAGCGACGCTCGGTGCTCACCAGCCCAGGGGCCTGTTTAGAAGGTCACCGAAGCCATTGACGCCCGTGCCAACAAGACACAGCAGAGGTCCAAGAACGCCAACCGCGAAGCGCGACTTTGCATCTTCGGCTACCCACGATGGAATTGGTT
>JANMHY010000152.1:0-3251 GCA_031375525.1 Burkholderiales bacterium | reverse complement strand
GCCACCACCACCAGCGTGCCGGAGGCCGCGAAGATGCGCACCGGCGTCTGCGCGAAGCGGAACGAGACCACGTCGGCAAAGGTGAACTTGCCCAGGTTGCGCAGTCGCTCGGCGAGCAGGAAGGTCACCACCGGCCAGCCGACCAGAAAGCCGATCGAGAAGATCAGGCCGTCGAAACCGCCGACCATCACCGCCGCCGAAATGCCGAGGAACGAAGCCGCCGACATGTAGTCGCCGGCGATCGCCAGGCCATTCTGAAAGCCGGTGATGCCGCCGCCGCCGGTGTAGAAGTCGGCCGCCGATTTCGTTTTGGCAGCCGCCCATTTGGTGACGCCAAAGGTGAACAGCACGAACACGCCGAACATGCCGATCGCGACCCAGTTGGTCGGCTGCTTTTCGGCCTGGCCGAGATCGGCGCCCGCAGCCCAGAGAGAGGCCGACACACCGAACAGCGCGACCAGCGTGAGCGGCTGGCGCAGGGAGAGGGCAAACCGGCTCATTTCAGCACCGCCTTGCTGATCTGTTCGGCCAGGGCGTCGTATTCGCTGTTGGCGCGCCGGACGTAGATGACGGTGATGAGGACCGTGAACAGGATGACGCCGAAGCCGATCGGCATGGCATACGTGATGACGCCTGCACCCAGCCGGGTGGCGAGGAACGGCTTGTTGAAGGCGACGAGCAGGATGAAGCCGTAGTAGACGACCATCATCGCCAGGGTCAGCCACATGCCGAAGCTGGTGCGCTTGGCTTTCAGTTCCTTATAACTCGGATGGTTTGCGATGCGTGTGGTCAGGTCGGTGTCCATATGTCCCCCTCAGAGTTTTTCAGCAAGTTGGTCCAGGATGGCCGGGTTCTCGAGCGTCGATGTGTCCTGGGTGATGGCCTCGCCCTTGGCTATGGAGCGCAGCAGCCGGCGCATGATCTTGCCGCTGCGTGTCTTGGGCAGGTTGTCGCCGAAGCGAATGTCCTTCGGCTTGGCGATCGGGCCGATCTCCTTGCCGACCCAGTTGCGCAGTTCGGTGGCGATCTTCTTCGCTTCGTCGCCGGTCGGGCGTGAGCGCTTCAACACGACGAAAGCGCAGATCGCCTCGCCGGTGGTCTCGTCGGGGCGGCCGACCACCGCGGCCTCGGCCACCAGCTCGGTGTGGCTGACGAGCGCGGATTCGATCTCCATCGTGCCCATGCGGTGGCCGCTCACGTTGAGCACGTCGTCGATGCGGCCCGTGATCGTGAAGTAGCCGGTGTCCTTGTCGCGGATCGCGCCGTCTCCCGCCAGGTAGTAGCCCTTGAGCTCCGGCGGGTAGTAGCTCGTCTTGAAGCGCTCCGCTTCGCCCCAGATGGTGCGGATCATGCTCGGCCAGTGTTTCTTGATGACGAGGATGCCGCCCTGCCCGTTGGCCACGTCGTTGCCGGTCTCGTCGACGATCGCCGCTGCGATGCCGGGGAACGGCAACGTGCAAGAGCCTGGCACCAGCGTCGTCGCGCCGGGCAGCGGCGTGATCACGTGGCCGCCGGTCTCGGTCTGCCAGAAGGTGTCGACGATCGGGCAGCGCCCGCCGCCGATGTGCTGGTGATACCACTCCCAGGCAGCGGGGTTGATCGGCTCGCCGACCGAACCGAGGATGCGCAGCGACGACAGGTCGTAGTTCTTCGGGTGGGCCGCGGCGGTGCCTTCGGCGGCCTTGATCAGCGAGCGGATCGCGGTCGGCGCGGTATAGAAGACGCTGACCTTATGGTCCTGGATCATCTTCCAGAAGCGGCCGGCATCGGGGTACGTCGGCACGCCCTCGAACACCACTTCCGTGCCGCCCAGCGCGAGCGGTCCGTAGGTGATGTAGGTGTGGCCGGTGACCCAGCCGATGTCGGCCGTGCACCAGAACACGTCGTCGGGCTTCAGGTCGAAGGTCCACTGCGTCGTCAGCGCAGCGTGCAGCAGGTACCCGCCAGTCGAATGCTGCACGCCTTTGGGCTTGCCGGTCGAACCCGAGGTGTAGAGCAGGAAGAGCGGGTGTTCGGCGCTGACCCACTCGGGCTCGCAGACCTCGCCCTGGCCTTGCATCTCGTCATGAAGCCAGCGGTCGCGCGCGGCGTCCCAGGCGATCTTGCCGCCGGTGCGCCGGTAGACGATGACGTTCTTCACCGATTCGCAGCCGCCCAGGGCGATGGCTTCATCGACGATGACTTTGAGCGGCAGGTTCTTGCCGCCGCGCGCCTGCTCGTCGGCGGTGATGACCATCACCGCGCCGGCGCCTTCGATGCGGTCGCGCAACGACTGTGCCGAGAAGCCGCCGAAGACCACTGAATGCGTGGCGCCGATGCGCGCACAGGCCTGCATCGCGACCACGCCTTCGACGCTCATCGACATGTAGAGGACAACGCGGTCGCCCTTCTTCACGCCGCGGGCCTTCAGCGCGTTGGCCAGGCGGCAAGTGCGAGCGAGCAGCTCGCGGTAGCTGACCCTGGTGACGGCGCCGTCGTCGGCCTCGAAAATAATCGCGGTCTTGTCACCCAGGCCGCGTTCGACATTGCGGTCCAGGCAGTTGTACGAGACGTTCAGCGTGCCGTCCTCGAACCACTTGAAGAACGGCGCGTTGCTGTCGTCGAGGCCCTTGGTGAAGGGCTTTTTCCAGCTAATGAACTCGCGCGCCAAGCGCGACCAGTAGGCGCTGTGGTCGGCCTCGGCCTCGGCCACCAGCTTGTCGTAAGCGGCCATGCCGGAAACGAACGCGCCGGTCACCACGGCCTGCGGCGGGGGATAGAGTTTCGTCTCGCTCATGTGGGTCAGCTCCCAAAAACTTGTCTTGCACGCCGCGGCAGTGTAGGTAGTTTGAACGCCAAGCACCATTTAGAAAGCTCTGAGCTAACCCTTAGTCGACGATTGACTCAATCCCGCCTCGACCAGACCGAACCGCCTCCTGTAGCGGCAGTCCTCTCTCTCAAGAAACTCCTTCCAAGTAGTTGATCTGCCGCAGGTTTTTTAGGTCTGTGCGGCGATCGGCACGACTTGCAGCCCCAACTGCTGCGCACGCCGATTGAGGTTGGCGACGACGCGCTGGCGATAGCGCTCCTCGTAGTAGGCCTGCCCGCGATCGGTGTACTCCTGGCCCTTGGTCAGCATCGCGTAGATCAGCCGCGCGAGCTTGTGCGCGGCGGCCGTCACCGCCTTGGGCTTGTCCATCCGAGCGCACAGCCGCCGGTAGTACGCGCCCAGCGCCGACTGGCTCGTGCGCGGCGCCGCCGCGGCCAGCTTC
>JANMHY010000133.1:0-3769 GCA_031375525.1 Burkholderiales bacterium | reverse complement strand
CGTGCATCGTGCTGTCGGCGTCGAGCACGATCATGTAGCGGTAGTTGCTGCCCCAACGGCGGCAGAAGTCGGCGACGTTGCCGGCCTTGCGCTTGGTGCGGCGGCGGCGCCAGCGGTAGAAGACGCGGCCACCGTTGCCGACGTCGTTGTCACCGAGCAGCATGCGCAGGCGCTGCCAGGCGAGCACTTCGGCCTCACGCACCGCAGGGTCGGAACTGTCGGAGAGCAGGTAGAAGTCGAACAGCTTCAAAGCGCCGGTGACGGCGAGCGACTCGCAGGTGGCGCGCAGGCCGGCGAAGACGGTGGCGATGTCTTCGTTGCAGATCGGCATGATCACCGCGGTGCGGGCGCGGGCATCGATCGGCGCGCTGTCGTCCTTGATGCGCAGCGCATGGCGGTCGCCGCGCAGCAGCACCAGAGCGCCCATCAGCGCCGTGGCCAGGCCGGCGCCGACCCAGGCCAGCATCAGCACGCCGAGCACGGCATAGAGCATCCAGGCGATGCCGGCATCGGGCGGCGCGCTTTGCAGCACCAGCGCCGCAGCGATGCAGGCCAGCAGCGCGATCACCAGCAGCAGCACGCGGCGGCGGCGCTGCGCGGCATACACCCAGGCCGGCGGGCTGTGCAGGTTCCAGAAAAACTGCAGCCCCGGCAGCAGCGCGACGAGGCTGCCGCGCAGCAGGCCGAACCAGGGGCGGGCGCGCATCGGTGTGCGCACGATGGGGGGTGCGGCGAGTGGCATCAAAATTCTGTTGTTCATTGCAAGGTCCGAGGACAACTCAATCTGGGGCGAGCGCGTACGACCAGGTTTCGCTCGAGGTGTTCGCGCCCTGGCGCAAGAAAACACGAAGCTCCACCGCTTGTTTCGCATCGACACGGTCGAACTCCAAGGTCGCGCGCCAGCCGTTGCGCGCCGGATTCGGATAGGCATGAACGCGAACGATGCGGCCGTTGGGCGATGCGCTGGCCACCGCTTCAACAGGCGCTTGCAGGTTTTGGGCCTGCTCGCCTGATTTTTCAACGGCCGGCAACGCCGGGCCGGCGAAATCGATCAGCATCTTGTGGCGCTGCTTGGGTTGCGGAAACCTGGTGTAGCCGTAGCCGGTGCGCGTTTGCATGACATGAGCTCCAGGGGGCAAACGCTGTGCCTGGCCTTGCCAGTGCACGCGCCACGACAGATCGAGCGGCGTGCCGGGCTGCGGCGCCGCGGCGGGCACCCAGTAAGCGGCGATATTGTCGTGCGTTTCGTCGGGCGTGCGGAACTGCAGCAGCTCGACGCGGCCGGCGCCCCAATCGCCGATCGGCTCGACCCAGGCGCTGGGCCGCAGCTCGTAACGCGCTTCGACATCTTCGTAGCTGCCAAACGAGCGGTCGCGCTGCATCAGGCCGAAGCCGCGCGGCGAGCGCAGCGCGAACGAAGTGACGAAGGGCGAGCGTGGGTTGGTCAGCGGGCGCCACAGCCACTCGCCGTCGGCGGTTTCGATCTGCAGGCCGTCGGAGTCGTGGACCTCGGGGCGGAAGTCGGCGGTGGCCGCGGGCTGGTTGTCGCCGTGCAGGTACATGCTGGTCAGCGGCGCGAATCCCAAGGTCGCCACGGGGGCCGCACCGGCACGCAAGTACAGCCGCGCGCGCACATCGACCGTGGTGGCGGCGCCGGGCTTCAGGACGAAACGGTAGGCGCCGGTGACACGCGGGCCGTCGAGCAGGGCGTAGAAGACGAACTCTGTGGCGCCGGATGCTCCTGGTTTTGGCGTTTCGAACCAGTAGGCCGTGAAGTCGGGAAACTCTTCGCCGTTGGCGCCGCCGACGCTGTCGATGGCCACGCCGCGCGCCGACAGGCCGTAGCGCTGGCCCTGGCCGAGCGCACGGAAGTAGTTGCTGCCGAGGAAGGCCGCGACCTCGTCGCGCTTGCCGGCCTCGTTGAGCGGGTAGGTGAGCTTCCAGCCGGCAATCAGCGCGGCGGCGCCCGGCGGGTCGGGCGGCAGCACGCCGTCGTTGTCGAAGATCGACGCCGGCAACTTCAGCGCACGCACATTGCCATCGGTCACTTCATGCAGCGCCAGCGCGCGCACCACGTACTCGCCGGCCACCGGGAAGAACTGCATCTCGAACGGCGAGCCCGTGCCGCGCCACAAGGCCTGCGGCTGGCGGAACTGGATGCGGCGCACGGCGTCGTAGCCGAGTGCGGCGCGGCGCGCGTCGGGCGGTGTCGGCTTTCGCCACGGGCTTTGGGCGAGTGTCTGCGCTTGCAGGGCCACGTCGTCGAATCCGAAAGCGGCGGCGTGCGTGCTGGCCGTGGCGGCGATCAGCGCGCAGAAAACGAGCGCCCGCGCTCCAGCCCGCAAGGGGCGTGGGAGAGTGGGGGCGCAAGTGGAGTCATCGACTACAGCCTTTCGCATTGGTGCGCATTTTCTCCTGTCCGTGAAATTCTTCACGGCGGATCGATCGGTGACTGATCGCAACAGTTGAGCGGCTGTTGTTAACGAGATGAAAAGCGGCACGGCATCATCACGGCATGCACGCTCTGCAAATCCTCGCCGGCCCACGCGCTCGCGCGCAGCTTCGCGAGCGCGGCTTGAGAAGCGAAGATGTTCGCGTCATCCCGGCCGCGGCCGGCGGACCGAAGGGCTTGGCGTTGAACGCCCTCGACCGCTTCATCTTCGGGCACTGGTTGCCCGCTTCGGTGCAGACGGTGCATCTGATGGGTGCGTCGATCGGCGCCTGGCGAATGGCCACGGCCTGCGCCCCAGACGCCGACGCGGCCCTACGCGAGCTCGCCGAGAACTACATCGAGCAGTCTTATCCGCGGGCGGCCGGCCAGTTTCCGAAGAAGCGCGACATCTCGCGCGTCTTTGCCGAACTGCTCGACACGGGCCTCGGCCCGCACGTGGCGCGCATCCTGTCGCACCCGCGCTTTCGGCTGCACGTCATCACCAGCCGCGGCCGCCACATCATGCGCCGCGAGGGCCGCGTGACGACGCCGCTCGGCTACCTCGGTGCCTATGCCACCAACCTCGTCAGCCGGCGCGCGATGGGCGGCTGGCTGGAGCGCGTGATGTTCTCCGACGCCCGCGAGCCGCTGCCGTTGGCGCTGCACGACTTCCGCACGAAGCAGGTCACGCTGGCCGCCGACAACCTGCTGCCGAGCATCCTGGCCAGCGGCTCGATCCCGTTCTGGCTCGACGCCGTGCACGACATCCCGGGCGCGCCGCGCGGTGCTTACTGGGACGGCGGTATCACCGACTACCACCTGCACCTCGACTACGGGCAGATGCAAGACGGACTGGTGCTGTACCCGCACTTCCAGCCGACCGTCGTGCCGGGTTGGTTGGACAAGTCGTTGAAGCGCCGCCACGCTGCCACTTCGCGGCTGGCCAACGTCGTGCTGCTGATCCCGAACCCCCAGTGGGTCAAGGCCGTGATGCCCAACGGCAAGCTGCCCGACCGCGGCGACTTCAAGGCCTACGGCGAGCGAATCGACGAGCGCCAGCGCGATTGGCGGCGCGCTGTCGCCGAGAGCCAGCGAATGGCCGATGAGTTCGCGCAGATCGTGCAGCAGCGGTCGATCGAGGCGATGCCGCTGGTTTGAGGAGTTTCATTCACCGCAGAGGCGCAGAGGGCGCAGAGTTGCGCAGAGAAGACCTTGAAGGCTGTACCTCTGCGAACCTCCGCCCCCTCTGCGCCTCTGCGGTGAATGAGGTTGGCTTTCAACTCCAGCGCGACGTGTGGATCACGTTGCGCACTATCGGTTAATGGTGCCGCTGCCAAG
>JANMHY010000128.1:0-7406 GCA_031375525.1 Burkholderiales bacterium | reverse complement strand
GCCAAGCGCAGAAACAAGCTCACTGCGTGGCTGAACGGCGCGCTGCCCGATTGGTTCGGCGAGCGCGTGCTCGGCATTGATCTGGCCACGGCGCAGCGCTGGGCCGAGCTGCTGGCAATGGCCGGCCGGCCGCTGCCGGCGATCGACAGCCTGCTTGCCGCCACCGCCTTGCGTCACGGCCTGGGTCTGGTCACGCGCAACCGGCGCGACTTCGGCTTTCCCGGCCTGGTCGTGCACTCGCCGTGGGCGCAAGACCCATGACTGGATTGGTCGTCATGACGGCGAGCTGGCAGTTCTGGTGAGCCGCCGCCAGCGCTGCACGACGCGCTTCTTGATGACGCGGCCGGCGCGCCAGGCCCACGACGCGCGAACGCGCTTGAACAGCGCTTCTTTCCACAGCGACCAGGCGCTGTAGAAGCGCGCGAACCAGCCGAGCTTCATCAGCGCCGGCTGCGTCAGATGGAACAGACGCGCGATCAGCGCCGTGCCGGCGATCTTGGCGACGACGATGACAAACAGGCCGAGCACAGCCTGCCCCTGCCCGATCAGCCACAGCGCGGCGAGCTTGACCGGCAGCAGCAACAGCGTCGGCGCAAAGAACACCAGCAGCGCCGCATACGGCGGCAGCCGCGTGATGCCGCGCTCGAGCCAGGCCAGCGGCGGCCAGCGCATGACCCAGGCCATCGCGCGTTTGAGCGGCTCCCAGCCCCACTCCTCGAACAGGATCAGCAGCGCGATCGGCAGCATGGCCAGCGCCTTCAGGCGCTGCGCGAGCCAGCGCAGCACGGTGCGCAAAGTCAGCGCCGGACCGCGATCGTCAGCCATCGACGCCGCGGGCGCGATCGGACTTGAATTGCGAGCGCCACGCAGCGAAGCGGTTTTCGTCGAGCGCCGCGCGCACTTCGCGCATCAGGTTCACGTAGTAGTGCAGGTTGTGGATCGTCGAGAGCATCGGCCCCAGCATTTCGCCGCAGCGGTCGAGGTGGTGCAGGTAAGCCCGAGAGAAGCCATTGCACGCGTAGCACGTGCACGTCTCGTCGATCGGCCGCTCGTCGCTCTTGTTCTTGGCGTTGCGGATGCGCAGGTCGCCGAAGCGCGTGAACAGGTGGCCGTTCCTCGCATTGCGCGTCGGCATCACGCAGTCGAACATGTCCACGCCGTGCGCCACGCCTTCGACCAAGTCTTCCGGCGTGCCGACGCCCATCAGGTAGCGCGGCTTGTTCGCCGGCAGACGGTGCGGTGTGTGCGCAATGATGCGCAGCATGTCTTCTTTCGGCTCGCCGACGGAGACGCCGCCGACCGCGTAGCCGGGGAAGTCCATCGCCACCAGTGCATCCAGCGACGCTTCGCGCAGGCTTTCGAACATACCGCCCTGCACGATGCCGAACAACGCATTCGGGTTCTCTAACCGTGCGAACTCGGTCTGGCAGCGCGCGGCCCAGCGCAGCGACAGCTCCATCGACTCGCGCGCCTCGCGCTCCGTCGTCAGCGCGCCTTTGCTTTCATACGGCGTGCATTCGTCGAACTGCATCACGATGTCGGAGTTCAGCGCCGTCTGCACCTGCATGCTGACCTCGGGCGTGAGGAACAGCCTGTCGCCGTTGACCGGCGACGCGAAGCGCACGCCCTCTTCGCTGATCTTCCTCATCTCGCCGAGCGACCAGACCTGGAAGCCGCCGCTGTCGGTGAGGATCGGTTTCGTCCAGCCCTCGAAGCGATGCAGCCCGCCGAAGGTGTTGATGACCTCGACGCCCGGCCGCAGCCACAGGTGGAAGGTGTTGCCGAGGATGATCTGCGCACCCATCTCGTCGAGTGAGCGCGGCAGCACGCCCTTGACCGTGCCATAGGTGCCGACCGGCATGAAGATCGGCGTCTCCACCACGCCGTGGGTGAGCGTGATGCGGCCGCGCCGGGCCTGGCTGCCCGCAGGGTCGGTTTTGTGCAATTCAAACTTCAGCATGCGCGGGATTGTCGCCCGCGCTGCGCTCAGACCCCGTCAGGCACGGTTGAGCAGCATCGCGTCGCCGTAGCTGAAGAAGCGGTACCGGGCTTCGATGGCATGGCGGTACAGCGCCATCACCTGCGCGTGGCCGGCGAAGGCTGCGACCAGCATCATCAGTGTGCTTTTGGGCAGATGGAAGTTGGTGACCAGCGTATCGACGACGCGGAACTCGAAGCCCGGCGTGATGAAGATGTCGGTCTCGCCGCGCATCGGCTGCAGCGCTCCTGTCGCACGCGCCGCCGATTCGAGCGAGCGCACGCTGGTCGTGCCAACGGCAACGACGCGGCCGCCGCGCTTGCGGGCGGCTTGCACGGCAGCGACGCACTCGTCGCCGACGTCGAACCATTCGCTGTGCATGTGGTGGTCTTCGAGGCGTTCGGTGCGCACCGGCTGGAAGGTGCCGGCCCCCACGTGCAGCGTGACCGTGGCCGTCTGTACGCCGCGCGCGGACAGCGCTTGCAGCAGTGCATCGTCGAAGTGCAGCGCCGCGGTCGGCGCGGCCACCGCGCCGGGCTTGGCGGCGAAGACGGTCTGGTAGCGGCGCTCGTCGTCGGCCCCGTCGGCATGCGTGATGTACGGCGGCAGCGGCACATGGCCATGGGCTTCGAGCAGCGCCAGCGGCTCGCTCGGCAGGCGCAGGTGGTAGAGCGCGTTATCGGCGCCGGCGCGGCCGAGCACTTCGGCGTCGAAGGCGTCGGCGAAACGGATCACGCTGCCGGGGCGCGGCGACTTGCTGGCGCGCAACTGCGACCAGACTTCGTGCGTGCCGGGCAGCACGCGCTCGACAAGCGCTTCGACCGCGCCGCCGCTGTCGGCCTTGCGGCCGAACAGGCGCGCCTTGATGACGCGCGTGTCGTTGAAGACCAGCAGGTCGCCCGGTTCGAGCAGCGACGGCAGCTCGCGGAAGACGCGGTCCACCGGCACTGCGCTACGGCCGTCGAGCAAGCGCGAGGCACTGCGCTCCGGCGCCGGGTGCTGCGCGATCAGCTCGGGCGGCAGCGTGAAGTCGAAGTCGGCGGGGGTCAGGGCCATCATCATTGGCCGACGGTCTGCGCCAGCGGCGGCGGCGGCGCGAACGGCGTCGCGCGCTGCACGCTGCCGTCGGCGGCGATGTGCTGCACATGGCCTTGCACCGCCCACTCGTCGTAGAGCCAGTCGTCGCCGCTCTTCATCAGGCCGGCCGGCGGTACGAGCGTGGCCTGCGGCACGCCTTTCAACGCCGTGCCCATGAAGTCGATCCAGATCGGCAGCGCCAGACCGCCGCCGCTTTCGCCCTGGCCCAGGCTGCGCGGCTCGCCGTAGCCCATCCACGCCACCGCGACGAGGCTCGGCTGGAAGCCGGCGAACCAGGCATCGACGGCGTCGTTGGTGGTGCCGGTCTTGCCGAAGAGGTCGCTGCGCTTCAACTGCTGCGAGGCTCGCGCCGCGGTGCCGCTCTTCGTGACTTCATTGAGCAAACTCGCCGCGAGATACGCGTTGCGCGCCGGGATGGCCCGCGTGTCCTCGCTTTTGACTTGCGCATCGGGCGCATCGAACAGCACCGCGCCCCGCGCATCGGTGATGCGCTCGATGACCACCGGCGGCAGCAGCCAGCCGCCGTTGGCGATGACGCCGTAGGCCTGCGCCATCTGCATCGGCGTCACGCTGCCGCTGCCCAGCGCCAACGTCAGGTTGTCGGGCTGGCGCGCGGCATCGAGGCCGAAGCGTTGCAGCCAGTCGCGCGACGCGGCCACGCCGCTGTACTGGACGATGCGCACGCTGACGGCGTTGCGCGATTTGGCCAGCGCGTCGCGCAAGGTCAGCGGGCCGAGAAACTGGCCGTCGCTGTTGGCGGGCGACCAGCCGTTAGCGGCCGTGTAAGGCGCGTCGTCGATCACGCTGCCCGGCATCACGCCGTGTTCGAGCGCCGCCGAGTACAGCAGCGGCTTGATCGCCGAGCCGGGTTGACGGTACGCCTGCGTGACATGGTTGAACGGTTGGCGGTTGAAGTCGAACGCACCGACGAGCGCGCGCACGCGGCCGCTCGCCGGGTCGAGCGCAACGAACGCGGCTTCGGCCTGCGGCCACTGCGCGATCGACCAGGTTTTGCCTTGCTGTGTGACTCGAACCACCGCGCCGCGCTTAACCGCCAGCGGCGACTTCGCTTTCGGCGACAGGCCGGCCTGCGCCCAGCGCAGGCCTTCACCGCTGAGCGTCACGCGCTCGCCGGTGGCCAATTGCACGCGCACTTCCTTCGGCGTGGCTGCGAGCACGATCGCGGCGCGCAGCATCTCGTCGTCGCGGTGCTCCTTCAACGCGCGTGCAGCGGCAGCTTCGAGCTCGGCGCCGTCACTTGCCGGCAGCGCTTCCACGTCTTCGATGCCGCGCCATGCGCCCTTGCGATCGTGCGCGAGCACGCCGCGCCGCAGCGCGCTCCAGGCCGCGCGCTGGTCGGCGGCGCGCAGCGAGGTCGTGACCGTGATGCCGCTCGTGTAGGCCTTGTCGCCGAAGCGATCGATGATGGCCAGCCGCGCCATCTCGGCCACATGGCCGGCATGCACCAAGCGCTGGCCGGGCGGGTTGATGACGAGCTTCTCGGCGCGCGCCTTGGCTTGCTGTGCATCCGTGATGACGCCGGTGACGCGCATGCGTTCCAGGACGATGCGCTGGCGCTTCGTCGCCCGCTCGACGCTGGCGATCGGGTTGGCGTATTGCGGGTTCTGCGGCAGGCCGGCGAGCATCGCCGACTCGGCGATTGACAGTTTGTCGAGCGGCTTGCCGAAGTAGGTCTGCGAGGCCGCGGCAAAGCCGTAGGCGCGCTGGCCGAGAAAGATCTCGTTCATGTAGAGCTCGAGAATCTTGTCTTTGCTCAGCTTCTTCTCGAGTTCGAGCGCGATCAGGATCTCCTGAGACTTGCGCTCGGGCGTGAACTTCTGTTCGAGGAAGAACACACGCGCCACCTGCTGCGTGATCGTCGAGGCGCCCTGGCGCAAGCCGCCGGTCATCATCGCCACCGCGGCCCGCGCCATGCCCTTGGGGTCGATGCCGTTGTGCTCACGAAAGCGCGCGTCCTCGACGGCGATCACCGCGTCCTGCATCAGCTTCGGGATCTTCTCGATCGGCATGAACTGGCGCCGCTCGGCGCCGAAGGTGGCGATCTCGACACCGTCCGCGGTCAGCACCTGCAGCGGCAGCTTGGGGCGGTAGTGGATCGCACGGTCGAGGTCCGGCACGTCGAGCGCGCCGGCGTGGGCGCTGCCGGCAACGCACACCGCAAGAGCAAGGCAACGCAGGTTCGGGGAGATCATGGGTGGATTATCGAAGCGACAATGATTCGAATGGAGATGTCCGGCCCCCAACGCGCGATGGCCAAGCTCGGGCTGACACGCGACATCGATCTGGCGCTGCACGTGCCTTTGCGCTATGAGGACGAGACGCGGCTCGACCGCCTGGCCGGTGCGCGCGAGGGCCAGACGCTACAGGTGGAAGCAACCGTTGCCGACTGTCGCGTTGAAACGCGCGCGCGCCGCCAGCTCGTGGTGCACCTGGCCGACGACGACGGTGAGTTGCTGGTGCTGCGCTTTCTGAACTTCTACCCGTCGCAGCAAAAGCAGCTCGCCGTCGGCAATCGGGTTCGCGTGCGCGGCGAGTTGCGCGGCGGATTCCTCGGCCGCGAGATGGTGCACCCGACGATCAAGCCTGCCGGCGCGCCGCTGCCCACCGCGTTGACGCCTGTCTATCCGACGAGCGCACAACTGCCGCAGGCGTACCTGCGCAAGGCGATCGCGTCGGCGCTGGCGCGCGCGCCGCTGCAAGAGCTGCTGCCCGCGGGCACGCTGCCTGACGGCCTGCCGGCCCTGCGCGACGCGGTGACCTTTCTGCACCAGCCGCCGCCGGGCACGCCGCTGGCGACGCTCGACGAGCGCAGCCACCCGGCGTGGCAGCGCTTGAAGTTCGACGAGCTGTTGGCGCAGCAGCTGTCGCAACTGACGGCGCAGCGCGAGCGTGCCAAGTTGCGCGCGCCGGCATTGCGGGCCACGCGCGCCGGCCTGCACGAGAAGCTGCTCGCGGCGTTGCCGTTTACGCTGACGGCCGCGCAGCGACGCGTCGCCGAAGAGATTGCCGCCGACATCGCAGCCGGCGCGCCGATGCACCGCCTGCTGCAAGGCGATGTCGGCTCGGGCAAGACGGTGGTGGCCGCGCTGGCGGCCACGATCGCCATCGACGCCGGCTGGCAATGTGCGCTGATGGCGCCGACCGAGATCCTGGCCGAACAGCATTTCAGGAAGCTCGTGCTGTGGTTGGAGCCGCTCGGCGTGCAGGTGGCGTGGTTGACCGGCAGCCGCAAGGGCAAAGGACGCAAGGAGCAACTCGCCCTGGTCGAGTCCGGTGCGGCCGGCCTGGTGATCGGCACGCACGCCGTGATTCAGGGCGACGTGGTGTTTGCGAAGCTCGGGCTGGCGATCGTAGATGAGCAGCATCGCTTCGGCGTCGCGCAGCGGCTGGCCTTGCGCGACAAGCTGGAGTCGCAAGCGCTGGAGCCGCATCTGTTGATGATGTCGGCCACGCCGATCCCGCGCACGCTGGCGATGACCTACTACGCCGACCTCGCGGTGAGCACGATCGACGAGCTGCCGCCTGGCCGCACGCCGGTGGTGACCAAACTCTTTGCCGAAGACAAGCGCAACGCGGTCATCGCGCGCATCCGCGACGAGGTCGCGCAGGGCAAGCAGGTCTATTGGGTCTGCCCGCTGGTCGACGAGTCCGAAGCGCTGGAGCTGCGCGACGCCACCGCGACCCACCGGCAGCTCAGCGCCGCGTTGCCCGGCCACATGGTCGGCCTGCTGCACGGGCGCATGAACGGCGGCGAAAAAGGCGCGGTGATGTCGCTGTTCACCGACGGCACGATGCAGGTGCTCGTCGCGACGACCGTGATCGAAGTCGGCGTCGATGTGCCCAACGCCAGCCTGATGGTGATCGAGCATGCCGAGCGCTTCGGCCTGGCGCAACTGCACCAACTGCGCGGCCGCGTCGGCCGCGGCGCGGTGGCGAGTGTGTGCGTGCTGCTCTACTCGCCGCCGTTGTCACCGACTGCGCGCGAGCGATTGCGCGCGATGAGCGAAACCACCGACGGCTTCGAAATCGCCCGCCGCGATCTGGCCATCCGCGGTCCCGGCGAGTTCATGGGCGCGCGGCAGAGCGGCGATGCGTTGCTGCGTTTTGCGGACCTGCAGGACACGGCGATGATCGAACGTGCGCGCGCCGCGGCCGAGCGCTTGTTGGCCGCGCATCCGAAGGCCGCGGCGGCGCAGGTCGAGCGCTGGCTGGCGTCGCGGGCGGACTACCTGAAGGCCTGACGAAGGTCGGACCGCGCCTACACGCGAAAGCGCTGCCGACGCTGCGCGGTGGCCGTCGATCACGGCAC
>JANMHY010000117.1:0-5104 GCA_031375525.1 Burkholderiales bacterium | reverse complement strand
GCCGCCGGCGCCGCGCCAGCGCGCCGCCAGAGCGCGCGCAGCCGCGCGGCAACGACGGCCGCGCCAGCGCGGGCATCGATCGCATTGTCGGCGCCCATCTCCAGCGCCAGCACCTGATCGAGCTCGCGCAACACCGGGCAGACGACGACCAGCGCCAGCAGCGCATCGCGCTCGCGCCATTGGCGCAGCAGGCCGAGGTGCTCGGCGACGCGCGGCGCGCAGAACAGAACCCGGGCCTGCGCAGCGGCGACGTCTCGATCGACATCGACCGCGATGCCCTCGCCACGCAGCGCCTCACACCAGGCATCGGCAGCGCCGGGATCGGTGCAATGCACGGCGACGCGGTGCACCGGCGGCGATGCGGCGGCCGGCGACTCATCGGCATCGCGCACGGGGCAGAGTGCAGGCAGGCCATCGCTCACGCTGCGGGTGTAGCGCCGCGGCCGCAGGGCCACAAGGGCCATTGCGGCGCGCCGGACCAGCCACTTCAGCCCAGCAGACGCGGCGCCATGTGGATGACGAGCGCCGCCGCGTCGTCCGGGTGCTCCATCGGAAACAGGTGTGTGCCGTCGGTCCACTCGAAGTGCTCGCCGGCCAGGCGCTGCGTGGGGACCAGGCCGGCCTGCTGCAACTCTCGCGATTGACGGCCGCCGATGAAGCCCAGCGGGCAGCGCAGCGGATGGCGGGCCAGCAGCGGCCCGACGTGATGCGGCAGCGTTTCGTAGATGCGGGCTTCGATGTCGCGCTCGAAGGCCAGCACAAAGTGGTTGCCGCGGCGCACGAAGCCCGAGGCGACATAGTCGGCGAGCACGCGCGGATCCCAGCGCGCAAACGCGGCCTTGCGCGCAAAGTGCTCGCCGATAGCCTCGCGCGACGGCCACTGCTGGCGCCGGCCGCGGGCGATGCGCCCGGGGGTCAGGCGGCGCACCAGGCCGCTGGCTTTGGCCATGCGCAGGCCGTGCGCGCGCCAGCCGGCGATCACCGGCGCGTCGAGCAGCAGCACGCCGCGCGCCAGGTCGGGCCGCTCGGCGGCGACGATGACGCTGAGGATGCCGCCCAGCGAATGGCCGACGAGCAGCGCCGGGCCGCGCACCTCGGTCTCGATGAAAGCGATCAACTGGTCGCGCAGATGCGGCCAGTTGCTCGTCACCGGGTGGCGCGCTTCATGGCCCAGGCGCTCGATCGCATGGACCTCGTGGCCCGCGGCGCGCCAGCTCTCGAACAGCACGCGGTAGGTACCGGCCGGAAAGCCGTTGGCATGCGAGAAGACGATCGGTGCCGGGGGGTTCACGGCGCGCATTGTGCGTGCCGTTGCAGGCCACGCTTTTGTCCACAGGACGCGACAGCAGCGGGAAACCGAGGGGGCGCACTCTAGATCGCACCAGGTCGCAACGGTGTCGGCCGTGTCCATGGGATCGCGCATGAGACCGCGGACTCGAATTCATGGCGCCCTGTCGCCATGCCGCGTTGCGCCGTTGCAGCGCGTTGTGGCGGCGATTCCTAGAGTCACGCGCACATCAGGTTCCTCCGAGGAAAAACATGTTCCAAACATCCCGCATCGGCGCGGCGGCCGCATTCGTCGCCGCCGGCCTGGCCTTGCCCGCGTTGGCGCAGCAGACGCAGCGCATCGAGATCACCGGCTCGTCGATCAAGCGGCTCGATGCCGAAGGGCCGGCGCCGGTGGAGGTCTATACGCGCAAGGACATCGCGCGCACCGGCGCGACGTCGGTGGCCGAGCTGGTGAAGAGCATCGCTGCGCTCGACATCGACGACCAGGGCGAGCTCACGGGCAACTCGCCGACGGGTTCGGGCGCGAGCAACCTGCAGATCCGCGGCCTGTCGGAGCGCAACCTGCTGGTGCTGCTCAACGGCCGCCGCCTGCCGGTCAACGCGCTCACCGACAACAGCGGCGCCGGGGCGGCGGTGGACGTCAACAACATCCCGATCAGCGCCCTGGAGCGCATTGAGATCCTGAAGGACGGCGGCTCGGCGATCTACGGCTCCGACGCCGTGGCCGGCGTCATCAACTTCATCACGCGCAAGAACTACAGCGGCGTCGAGGTGCGCGCGGGCTACGGCCGGTCCAGCCGCAGCGACGGCGAAGAAAAGAGCGGCGGCATCGTCGCCGGCTTCGGCGACTACGACAAGTCGGGCTTCAACGTGCTGGCCGCGCTCGACATCTTCAAGCGTGACGCCATCAGGAAGTCCGACCGCGACATCAGCCGCTCGGCCGACTGGCGGCGCTTCGACGGCGTCACCGACGGCCGTAGCGGCTTCCATCCCAACGGCAACATCCTGAATGCCGCCGGCACCGCGGTGGTCGGCCAGATTGTGCCGTGCCCGCCGGATGAGTTGCGCGGCACGACCTGCCGTTTCGACTTCAACAAGACGATCCTGAACCTGAACAACGGCGCCGACCGATGGAGTTCGATGCTGATCGGCAACGTCAAGCTCGGCAACACGCGCGCCTTCGGCGAACTCGTGTACTCCGAGGCCGACGACCTGTTCCAGTCGCAGCCGGCGCCGGGCCAGTTCGTCGATCAGCTCGGGCGCTCGGTCAACGGCCGCTTCATGCAGCCCGGCCCGCGCACGACGCATCGCAAGGCAAGTCTGCTGTCGACGACGGTCGGCCTCGAAGGCACGCTGGCCAGCCTCGACTGGGACGTCGCGGTCGGCCAGGGCATCAGCAAGGTGGACAACCAGGACAGCAACTACATCGACAACACGCTGTTCGGCGCGGCGATCGCCAACGGCACGATCGACCCGACGAGCAGCAACAACCCGACCGCCGCCGTCGATGCGCTGCGCCTGACGCCCAACCGCAACGGCAGGTCGGTGGTCAAGTTCGTCAACGCCAAGGTCTCGGGTTCGCTGATGGAGATCGGCGGCGGCAGCCTCGGCTATGCCGTCGGTGTGCAGTTCAACAAGGAGAGCCTGCGTGATACGCCGGACGCGAACCAGCAGGCGGGCAATGTCTTCGGCAGCATCGCGCAGGCGGCGGTCGATGCCAAGCGCGACCTGAAGGCGGTGTTCGGCGAGCTGGCGATCCCGCTGCTGAAGAACCTGGAGGCGCAGGTGGCCGTGCGCTACGACCAGTACTCCGGCGCGTCGGGCACAAGCGGCACCACGCGCGTCGATGGCGCCAAGGCCAGCAAGACGAGCCCGAAGGTGGCCATCAAGTACCGCCCGGTGAGCAACTTTGCCGTGCGCGCGTCGTACGCCGAGAGTTTTCTCGCACCGTCGTTGAAGCAACTCTTCAGCGGCCAGGAAGAAGGCGCCGAATCGACCTCGGACACCGACATCATCTGTCCGGCTTTCGGCGTGCCGGATGTCGATTGCGACGCCTTCCCCTACCGCAACGTCACCGGCTCGAACCCGAACCTGAAACCCGAAACCGGCCAGACGCGCAACATCGGCTTCGTCTTCGAGCCGGTGCCCGAGCTGGCGGTGGCGATGGACTTCTGGAGCATCAGGAAGAAGAACGAGGTCAACCAGCCGACGGTGGAGTCGGCGGTGGGGCAGGGCTTGTTCAACCGCCGCGCGAGCGGCGAGTGGCAGGTCTTCACCAACAACCAGAACATCGCCGGCAGCCAGAGCAGCGGCGTCGACATCGACCTGCGCGCGCGCCTGGCCGAGACGCCCTGGGGCAAGCTCTCGCTGCGCGACAACGCCACTTACTACCGCTCGGTGAAGACGCGCACCGATGTCGGCGATCCGCTGCTCGAGTACGTCGGCACCTTCAACACGCCGCGCTGGCGCAACACGCTGACCTTCAGCCTCGACTCGGCGAACTGGGCAACGACGCTGGCCGTGCGCACCACCGCCGGCATGCGCGACACCGAGCAGGACGCGAGCGCTACCGCCTACCGCAACGCGCGCCACATCGGCACGCATGAAGAAGTCGATCTGGGCGTGCAGTACAGCGGCCTGCAGAACCTGACGCTGGCCGGCAGCGTCAAGAACCTGCTCGACAACAGCGTGCCGTACTCGCAGCGCGGTACCTTGAACCAGAACGGCAGCCTCGGCTTCCCGTCGATTTACAGCCCGCGCGGGCGCTTCTTCCAGCTCGCCGCCAACTACAAATTTTATTGAGTGCGCAGCGTGTAGCCGCGGCCGCGGGTGGCCTCGATCAGCAGATCGAACACACCCGCGCCGTGCAGGCGCTTGCGCAGGAGGTGCACATAGACGTCGATGCTGCGCGCATGCACCGCGTGGCCGTTGGGCAGCACGGCAGCCAGGCGTGCCCGCGGCACGATGCGGCCCTCGGCCTCGAACAGGCATTGCAGGAACGCGCACTGCACTTCGGTCAGCGCCACGCTGACGCTGCCGCGCACGAGCCGGTTGCCGACACGATCGACCTGCCACTGCCGACCATCGATCGTGTTGGGTGGGTCGATCGGGCCGTCTTGCGCGACCGCCGGCCGCCGCCGGCGGATCAGCACCGACAGGTGCGCGCGCAAGCGGCGCGGTGACAGCGGGCGCTGCAGGTAGGCGTCGGCACCGAGTTCGAGAGCCAGGATTTCGTCGATCTCGTCGCCGCGCTCGGCCAGCATGACGACAGGGCAGCGCACCGCGGCGCGCAGTTGCGCCAGCGCCGCGCCGCCGCGCGCCGGCAACGACGGGGCATCGACGACGACGGCATCGAACTGCGCCGAGCGCGCGGCCCGCGCTGCCACGTCCTGGCCACCGAGCCAGAGGCAGCGCATGCCTTCATGCGCCAGCGATTCGCAGACCGCGGGGCTCGGCCGGCAGGCGGCGCCGACGAACAGCACCAGCGCGGCGGTCGGCCGCGGCGCGACGGCGGCGCGCCACGGTGCTGCGGCGGGGTCGGCCGTTGCGGGGGCGAGCGTGTCGTCGAGCATCGTCGGCCGCTGTGCAGCTACCAGCCCACCGGCGAAAACAGGTAGCCGCGGTTGCGCACGGTGCGGATGCGCTGCTGGCTGCCGTCGGTGTCGGCCAGCTTGGCGCGGATGCGATAGACGCGGCTGTCGATCGAGCGGTCCATCGGCTGGTCGTCGAGGCCGCGCACGCGGCGCAGGATGTCGCGCCGCGACAGCGCCGCGCCGGCGTGGCTGGCGAGCAGCCACAGCACTTCGAACTCGCC
>JANMHY010000111.1:0-1734 GCA_031375525.1 Burkholderiales bacterium | reverse complement strand
CGTGGGCCTGCGGCGCCGACGGTGCGTTCGCGTTGCCGACGACGACCGACCCGGCGCAGGCGCTCATCAACCGCACCTGGAAGCCCACGCTGTCGGGCACCGGCGTCGATGGCTTCCCCGAGATGACGAGCGCCGGCAACGTGCTGCGGCCTTACACCGCGTTCAAGCTCAGCCTGCGCCTGCCACCGCTGGTCGATGGCCACGAAGCGTCGATGAAGCTGAAGCAACTGCTCGAAGACAACGCGCCCTACAACGCCCGTGTCACCTTCCACCCGGACGGCCGCGCAGGGCAGCTCGGCGCCACCGGCTGGAGCGCGCCCGAGATCGCGCCGTGGTTGCACGACGCGTTGAACGATGCCAGCACCGCGCAGTTCGGCGCGCCGGTGGGCTACATCGGCCAGGGCGGCACGATCCCGCTGATGAGCATGCTGGCCAAAGGATTCCCGAAAGCGCAGATGATGGTCTGCGGCGTGCTCGGGCCGAAGAGCAATGCGCATGGCCCGAACGAGTTCCTGCACGTGCCGTATGGCAAGAAGCTCACGGCCAGCGTGGCGCAGGTGATGGCGGCTTGCCCTTGACCCCGTCGTCATGCCCGCTGTGTCGTGGTGACGGCCGTCACGTGCGCACGATGCCGGTCGATGCCAAGACCTTCAAGCCGACGGCGCACGGCCGCGTGCACCGCTGCAGCGGCTGCGCCTTCGAGTACATCGCACCGCGGCCGACGCCGCAGGAAACCGCCACCTTCTACGACATCGGCGGCTACTACACGCAGGGCGGTTTTGATCCTGCGGCGTCTGTCGTGGCGCGTGGTTTTCTGTCACGGCTGCGCGATCACCTGGCCTGGCGCCTCGACCGCAGCGATGACCTGATCGACGTCATCACGCGGCGGCTGCCGAGCGGGGCCTCGATTGTCGATATCGGCAGCGGCGACGGTTCGCAGATCACGCTGCTGTCGCAGCGCGGTTTTCGCATGACTGGCGTCGAGCGCGACACCAGGAGCGTGTCGCTGCAAGGCGAGTCCACGCAGATCTTCGAAGGCTCGGCCGAAGCGCTGCCGGCGCAGTTGCCGCGCGGCAGTTTCGACGCGGTGATGTTCAAGCAGGTGCTCGAGCATCTTGTTGACCCGGTGGGCGCTTTACGCAACGCGGCGCAACTGCTCGAGCCCGGCGGCGTGATGTTCATCGAGGTGCCGAACAACGAGAGCGCGATCGCGCAGCAGTCCGGCCTGTCGTGGGAGCACATGGACGTGCCGCGGCACATCAACTTCTTCACGCAGCAGACGCTGCAGGCCACGGCCGCCGCCGCCGGCCTCGCCGTCGAGGGCTCGTTCTTCAACGAGTACTGCCGCTACTTCGCCGATGACTACATCGCCATCGAGCAGCGCATCTTCGACCACCTCGGCGGCGCACAGCCTGCTACGCGCAACTCGTCGGCGCGGGCTTGGCAGTTGCTGCTGAAGACCGCGGGGGCACCGCGACGCCTCAAGTACGACTGCGTCGGCCTGATCGCCGTCAAGCCAACCTGATCGGCAGCTCGCGCAGGCGCTGCCCCGTGAGAACGAACAGCGCGTTGGCCACGGCCGGCGCAATCGGTGGCGTGCCGGGCTCGCCGACGCCGCCCGGGTGGCGCTCGCTGGCGACGATGTGGGTCTCGATGCGCGGCGTGTCCTTGAGCGTGAGCAGAGGGTAGTCGGGAAAGTTGCGCTGCTTCACCACACCGTCTTCGATGTCGATG